>NZ_JAGPXZ010000387.1:0-5730 GCF_018070305.1 Micromonospora sp. M51
GGCGGGAACCCGCCGGCTGCTGCGGCTCACCGTGCCGTCCCCGGCGCGGTTCCTGCAGGGGCGGCTGAGCAACGAGGCGAAGCTGGCGCTGAGCCGTAACCCGCACGGCGGTGTGCAGGAGTTGATCGAGGACGCCGCGGGCGCGGCCATCGACCGGCTGATCGCTGCGGCCGGTGGGCCGGCGTGGGACGCCGACGGTTTCGCGGCGGTGCGTGAGAAGGTCCGCGCCGACCTGGTCGACACCGTCGTCGAGGTGATGGACCGGGTCCGCAAGGTCCTCGCCGCCGCGTACGCCGTCGAGCAGCGCCTCGGCGCGACCCGCAACCTCGCCGTGGTCGCGGCGCTGGCCGACATCCGCAACCAGCTCGCCGGGCTGGTGCACGCCGGTTTCATCACCGAGACCGGGTACGCGCGCCTGCCCGACCTGCTGCGCTACCTCACCGCCATCGAACGTCGACTGGACCGCCTCGGCGGCAACCCGCAACGCGACCGCCAACAGCAGGACCGGATCGCCGTGGTGCAGAAGGAGTACGCCGACCTGCTCGCCAACCTGCCGCCGGCCCGTCGGCAGGAGACAGCGGTCCGGCAGATCCGCTGGATGATCGAGGAGCTGCGGGTGAACGTCTTCGCCCAGGCGCTCGGCACCCCGTACCCCGTCTCGGAGCAGCGGATCTACCGCGCGATGGACGACGCCGAGGGCCGCTGACGCCGGTCAGAGCGGGTCCACCCCGGGCGGGAGCTCGTCGCGGTCGATGGCCGACTGGATGTAGTCGAGCAGGATGCGGCGCAGCTCCCGGCCGGCGTGGGTGGGTACGACGTCACGGCGGCGGGCCACCGCGATGGTCCGCCGCACCCCGGGCGGGGCGAGCGGGGTGATCCGCACGCCCGGCCGGCGCGCCAGCACGATGCCGGGCACGAGCGCGATGCCGAGCCCCGCCTCGACGCAGCTGAGCACGGCGTCCATCTCGCCGCCGTCCACCGCGAAGCTCGGTTCGAAGCCCGCCTCCCGGCAGGCCTGGATGGTCGCGTCGCGCAGGTCGTACCCCTCTCGGAACATCACCATCGGCTGGTCCCGAAGGTCGGTGATGCGCAGCTCGCCCGTCGCCGAGGCGGTCGGCACCTCGTCCACCGAGGCCACCACCAGGCTCTCCCGCAGGATCGGGTCGACCCGCAGACCCGGGTCGGCGCCCTGCGCCGGCATGATGATCAGGGCCAGGTCGAGGTCGCCGCGGAGCAGGTCACGCACCAGGTCCTGGGAGCCGCCCTCCTCGACCCGCAGGTCGACCGTGGGGTGCGCGTCGCGGAACCGGCGCAGCACCGGCGGGGCGAGCGAGGTGGCCAGGCTGGGGGTGGCCCCGAGCCGGACCCGGCCCCGGCGCAGCCCGACCAGCTCCTGGACCTCCCGGGTCGCCGTCTCCACGTCGGCGTGGATGCGGGTGGCCAACGGCAGCAGCACCTCACCCGCCGCGGTGAGCGCGATGTTGCCCCTTACCCGCTCGAACAGGGGCGCCCCGAGGTCGGCCTCCAGAGCGTGAATTTGCTTACTGAGAGAAGGCTGAGTGATGCCGACCAGGTCGGCGGCTTGGGTGAAATGTCGTACTTCGGCCACCGCGACGAAGTACCGGAGCTGATGGAGCTGCATCTACATAGCCTACGGCTATCAACGCTGCGAGTTTGATGCATTGGACGACTGATCGAAGTGCTCCTAGCGTCGGTCTCGTGGTAATGACGAAAACTCGGTCGCCCATCCGCTCGAACGTCGGCCTCAAGGCCGTCATGGCGGTGACGGGCATCCTGCTGGTGCTCTTCCTCATCGCCCACATGCTGGGGAACCTGAAGGTGTTCACGGGGGAAACCTCGTTCGACCACTACGCGCACTGGCTGCGCGACATCGGCAAGCCACTGCTGCCCGGCGTCTGGTTCCTGTGGATCCTGCGCACCGTGCTGGTGGTGGCGGTCGTCGCCCACATCGTGGCCGCCACCGTGCTGGCCCGGCGGGCCCGCGCCGCCCGCCCCGTCAAGTACGCCCACCGCAAGAAGGTCAACGGCAGCTACGCCGCGCGCACGATGCGCTGGGGCGGCGTGATCATCCTGCTCTTCGTGATCTACCACCTCCTGGACCTGACCACCGGCACGCTGAACCCGGTCGGCAACGAGAGCAAGCCGTACGGCAACGTCGTCGCCGACTTCGCGCCGGAGCGCTGGTACGTCACGCTCTTCTACACGCTCGCCATCGTCACGGTGGGCTTCCACCTGCGCCACGGCGCGTTCAGCGCGTTCCGCAGCCTCGGCCAGCAGACGCCGCGTGGCGAGCGTCGGGCCCGCGTCGCGGCGCTGGTCTTCGCCGTGCTGCTCTGCGCCGGGTACCTGGTGGTCCCGTTCGCCGTACTCACCGGATTGGTGTCCTGACATGGAACTCTTCACCGAGGGCGACCCGATCGCCGACACCAAGGCTCCCGCCGGCCCGGTCGAGAAGCGTTGGGAGACCCGGCGCTTCGAGGCCAAGCTGGTCAACCCCGCCAACCGCCGCAAGATGACGGTGATCGTGGTCGGCACCGGCCTGGCCGGCGGCTCGGCCGCCGCCACCCTGGCCGAGCAGGGCTACCACGTCAAGTCCTACTGCTACCAGGACAGCCCGCGCCGGGCGCACTCCATCGCGGCGCAGGGTGGCATCAACGCGGCGAAGAACTACCGCAACGACGGCGACTCCGTCCACCGGCTCTTCTACGACACCGTCAAGGGCGGCGACTTCCGCTCCCGGGAGTCGAACGTGCACCGGCTCGCCGAGGTGTCGGTGAACATCATCGACCAGTGCGTCGCCCAGGGTGTGCCGTTCGCCCGCGAGTACGGCGGTCTGCTGGACACCCGCTCCTTCGGTGGCGCCCAGGTGCAGCGCACCTTCTACGCCCGGGGCCAGACGGGTCAGCAGCTGCTGCTCGGCGCGTACCAGGCCCTGGAGCGGCAGATCGGCCTGGGCAACGTGGAGATGAACGCCCGGCACGAGATGCTGGAGCTGGTCCTGGTCGACGGCAAGGCCCGCGGCATCGTCGTGCGGGACCTGGTCACCGGCGAGATCAGCACCGAGATGGCCGACGCCGTGGTGCTCGCCTCCGGCGGCTACGGCAACGTCTTCTACCTCTCCACCAACGCCAAGGGCTGCAACGTCACCGCCACCTGGCGGGCGCACCGCAAGGGCGCGTACTTCGCCAACCCCTGCTACACGCAGATCCACCCGACCTGCATCCCGGTCTCCGGCGACCACCAGTCGAAGCTGACCCTGATGAGCGAGTCGCTGCGCAACGACGGCCGGGTCTGGGTGCCGAAGGCCAAGGGCGACGACCGCAACCCGAAGGACATTCCGGAGGACGACCGGGACTACTACCTGGAGCGGATCTACCCCTCCTTCGGCAACCTGGTCCCCCGCGACATCGCCTCCCGCGCCGCGAAGAACGTCTGCGACGAGGGCCGCGGCGTCGGCCCGACCAAGCTCGGCGTCTACCTCGACTTCGCCGACGCGATCAACCGGCTCGGCCGCAAGGCCATCGAGGCCAAGTACGGCAACCTCTTCGAGATGTACGAGCGGATCACCGGCGAGGACCCGTACGAGGTGCCGATGCGCATCTACCCCGCCGTGCACTACACGATGGGCGGCCTGTGGGTCGACTACGACCTCCAGTCGAACATCCCCGGCCTGTTCGTGATCGGTGAGGCGAACTTCTCCGACCACGGCGCGAACCGGCTCGGCGCCTCGGCGCTGATGCAGGGCCTCGCCGACGGCTACTTCGTGCTGCCCACCACCATCGCCAACTACCTGGCCTCCGGCCCCCTCGACAAGGTCGACGCCAGCCACCCGGCGGCGATCGAGGCCCGCAACGACGTCGAGGACCGCGTCCGGCGGCTGCTCGCCGTCAACGGCGACCGGACCGTGGACTCGTTCCACCGCGAGCTGGGCCAGATCATGTGGGAACACTGCGGCATGGAGCGCAGCGAGGCCGGCCTGCGCAAGGCGATCGGTGAGATCCGCTCGCTGCGCGAGGCGTTCTGGCAGCGGGTCAAGGTGTCCGGCACCGGCGAGGAACTCAACCAGTCGCTGGAGAAGGCCGGCCGGGTGGCCGACTTCTTCGAACTGGCCGAGCTGATGTGCATCGACGCCCTGCACCGCGAGGAGTCCTGCGGCGGCCACTTCCGGGCCGAGCACCAGACCCCCGACGGTGAGGCGCAGCGCGACGACGACCGGTTCGCGTACGTGGCGGCCTGGGAGTTCACCGCCGACGGTGAGCCCTCGGTGCTGCACAAGGAAGACCTGAAGTTCGAATACGTCCACCCCACGCAGCGGAGCTACAAGTGAACCTGACCCTGCGCATCTGGCGCCAGAAGGGCCCTGAGGACAAGGGTCGGATGGTGACCTACCCGGTCGACGACGTGTCCCCGGACATGTCGTTCCTGGAGATGCTCGACGTGCTCAACGAGCGGCTGATCCTCTCCGGCGAGGACCCGGTGGCGTTCGACCACGACTGCCGCGAGGGCATCTGCGGCATGTGCGGCCTGATGATCAACGGCGACGCGCACGGGCCGCAGCGTGGCACCACCGCGTGCCAGCTGCACATGCGGCAGTTCAAGGACGGCGAGACGATCGACATCGAGCCGTGGCGGGCCAGCGCCTTCCCGGTCGTCAAGGACCTGGTGGTCAACCGCAGCGCCTTCGACCGGATCATCGCGGCCGGTGGGTACGTCACCGCGCCGACCGGCAGCGCGCCCGAGGCCCACTCCACCCCGGTGGCCAAGGCCAACGCCGACGCCGCCTTCGAGTCGGCGGCCTGCATCGGCTGCGGCGCGTGCGTGGCCGCCTGCCCGAACGGCTCCGGCATGCTCTTCACCGCCGCCAAGCTCACCCAGCTCTCGCTGCTGCCGCAGGGCCAGCCCGAGCGCTACACCCGGGTGATCGGCATGGTCGACGCGCACGACGAGGCCGGCTTCGGCGGCTGCACCAACGCCGGCGAATGCACCCCGGCCTGCCCGAAGGGCATCCCGCTGAACACCATCGGCCGCCTCAACCGCGACTACCTCACGGCCACCGCCAAGGGCGCCAACAACACCCCCGGTTCCTGAGGGTCCAGCCCCGTACCGAACGCCCGACCGCCGTACCCCACGCTCTTTCCGGGGTACGGCGGTCGGGCGGGCTCTGGGCGGGCTCACTCTCGGTCGTTGGTTGCGGTGGGGCTGGGGCGGCCGTCCCCGGCTCCGGGCGGTCAGGCTTGATCCCTCCGCCGGGGACGGCCGCCCCAGCCTGACCCCGGTCGCGGCCCGTCCGCATCGCATGATCCACTCGCGTTTCAGGAAATCGGCCGGTTACCGCACGCCGGATACCGCGATTTCAAGAAACCCGAGTGGATCCACCCGATCTCGGCCCAGCTGACCCCGACACCACCACGACAAAGGGGTCAAGACGGACGAGCCGCCACTCAAGGACCCGCGCACACCCGGGTGACCCCCGCCCGGGTGACCTTCGGAGGTGCGGCATCGAGCGGCAGCAACCGGTGTCAGGGCTCACGGACCTCCGCAGGAACGCACAGACGGACGCCCATCAGCGAGGCCTGGGGGGCGACCGTCACCGGCGTAGGGATCAAGCCTGACCGCCCGGAGCCGGGGACGGCCGCCCCCCAGGCCCCCACCGCAACCACCACCAACCCGAGGGGAATGGTCACCCCGGGCCCCACCCCAACCACCGCG
>NZ_JAGPXZ010000388.1:0-5728 GCF_018070305.1 Micromonospora sp. M51
GGGAATGGCGGTGACCCGGGACTCGACGACCCGGCGGATCTCGGCCCGCTCCTCCGCCGAGGTGAGCCGCAACCCGGCGGCGAGGCACTGCTGCACCGCGGCGGCGCACCCGGCCCGGCTGAAGATGAACAGGATCGCCGGCAGCAGACCCTCCCGGTCCAGCCGGTCGACGATGTCGGGGCGCATCGGGCCACGCCAGCGCGGGCCACGACGCCCGGCACCGGGGCCAGCGCTGCGCCCCTCGCCCAACTCCAGCCGCCGCACGGTCTCCCGGGTGTAGCGCAGCAACTCCGGGTGCACGTCGTGCTTGCGCGCGGCGTCGGCGTCGTGGAACAGGTCGAACATCCGCTTGCCGACCAGCATGTGCTGCCACAACGGCACCGGCCGGTGCTCGCTGACCACCACCGCGGTCTCGCCGCGCACGGTGACCAGCCAGTCGGCGAACTCCTCGGCGTTGGACACGGTCGCCGACAACGAGACCAGGGTGACCGAGGCCGGCAGGTGAATGATCACCTCTTCCCACACCCCGCCGCGGAACCGGTCGGCCAGGTAGTGCACCTCGTCCATCACGACGTACGCGAGGCCCTGCAGGGTGCTGGAGCCCGCGTAGAGCATGTTGCGCAGCACCTCGGTGGTCATCACGATCACCGGCGCGTCGCCGTTGATCGCGTTGTCGCCGGTCAGCAGGCCCACCTGCTCGGCGCCGTACCGGGCAACCAGGTCGTGGTACTTCTGGTTGGACAACGCCTTGATCGGCGTGGTGTAGAAGCACTTGCGCCGCGCCGGTGGGGTCGTCGCGTCGGCGGCGGGCACCGGGTCGTCGGGCCGCCCGCGCAACGCCAGGTGGACGGCGAACTCCCCGACCACCGTCTTACCGGCGCCGGTGGGAGCGCAGACCAGCACACCGCTGCCCCGCTCCAGCGACTGACACGCCTCCCGCTGGAAGTCGTCGAGGTCGAACCCCAGCTCAAGGGCGAACTCGTCCAACGCCGGAAACTGTGCGGCTTGTGCGGCCTTGCGGCGCGCCGCTGCGTACCGCTCGGCGGGGCTCGACATGGCACCAAGATTAGTGCGTGCCGAGTCACAGCACCCCACAAGGCCGTCCCGAGGGGCGGTCGGGGGCGGTCGGTAGGGTGCACGGCGTGCCGGACCATGCCGAACCGCCCCAGACCAGTCCGCCGGGCACCGCCGAGCGCCGGGCGTCCCGACGCCCGGTCAAGGCGGTGCTCTTCGACTTCCACGGCACCCTGGCCCAGGTGGAGGACTCCCAGCGGTGGGTGCTGGAGGCCGCGGCGGCGTGCGGCGTCACCCTGGACCGGGTCCGCGCCACCGCACTGGCCGACCGCCTGCTGACCGCCGGACGCGCCGGCGGGCCGCTGCCGGCGCGGGTGCCACCCCGACTGGCCGAACTGTGGGCCGACCGGGACCTCTACCAACACGCCCACCGGGGCGCGTACACCGGGCTGGCCGAGACCGTCGACGCCGGCATCGACGGCTTCGCCGACGCGCTCTACGAGCGGCTGCTGACCGCCGACGGCTGGCAACCGTACGCCGACACCGCCCCCACGCTGACCGCGCTGCGCGACGCCGGGGTGCCGGTGGCGGTGGTCAGCAACATCGGCTTCGACCTGCGGCCACACTTCGACACCTGGGGGCTGACCGACCTCGTCGACGCGTTCGTTCTCTCGTACGAGGTGGGGCGGTGCAAACCCGACCCGGCGATCTTCTGGCGGGCCTGCGGCATGCTGGGCGTCGATCCGGAGCAGACCCTGATGGTCGGCGACACACCCGCGGACGCCGGCGCGGTGGCCGCCGGCTGCTCCGTGCTGGTGCTCCCGGCCGCCGAGCCGGGTCGGGAGAACGGCCTGGGCGCGGTGCTCGACCTGGCCCTGCCGGGCTGAGCGACACCGGCCCGACCCGCGCCTTGTTGGTCACTGAGGTGGACACCGCCGCGCTGTGGCCCGGGCGCAACGCCTACCGTCGTGCCCGTGACGGACACCCTGCTGCCCACCCCACCCTCGGGCGAGACACGACCGGCCCGGCGCGGTGGCGTGGCCGCCGTGGGGCTGGTGCTCGGCGGGGCGCTGTCGGTGCAGTTCGGCGCCGCCGTGGCCGCGTTGCTCTTCCCGCGTACCGGGGTGGCCGGCGCGGTGACCCTGCGGCTGACCATCGCCGCGGTGCTGCTGCTCGTGGTGTGCCGGCCCCGGCTGCGCGGACACGACCGCTCGGCCTGGCTCGCGGCCGGCGCGTTCGGGCTGGCGCTGGCCGGCATGAACTCGCTGTTCTACCAGGCCATCGAACGCATCCCGCTGGGCCCGGCGGTGACGCTTGAGGTGCTCGGCCCGCTGGCGTTGTCGGTGTTCTCCGCCCGACGCCTGGCCAGCTGGGGCTGGGCCGGGTTGGCACTGGCCGGGGTGGCGCTGCTCGGGCAGGGCGGCTTCGACCGGCTGAACCCGGTCGGGGTGGCCTTCGCGTTCGGCGCGGGCGCCATGTGGGCCGCGTACATCGTGCTGAGCGCCCGGGTCGGCGGCCGCTTTCCCGGCGCGGACGGGCTGGCCCTGGCGCTGACCGTCGCCGCGGTGGTCACCCTGCCGCTGGGCATCGTCGACGGCGGCGCGGTGCTGCTCGACCCGCCGGTGCTGGCGCTCGGCGCCGCCCTCGCGGTGCTCGCCTCCGGGCTGCCCTACACCCTGGAACTGCTGGCGCTACGGCGGATGCCCACCGCCACGTTCGCGGTGCTGATGAGCCTCGGCCCGGCCGTCGCCACGCTCGCCGGGTGGCTGGTGCTGCGGCAGGCGCTGACAGTGCTGGAGTGCGTCGCCATCGCGCTGGTCATCGCGGCGAGCATCGGCGCGGTCCGGGTCAACGCAGCAGCCGCAGGGCGGCCGGAACCGCGCTGATCGTCACCGGCAGGGCCAGTGACCGTTCCCCGTCGGCGTACGAGGTGATGCCCTCGGCGGCCACCTCCACGGTGCGGGCCCGGAAACTGCGCACCAGCGGGTGGCTGACGTGGGTGCCCTGATAGATGCGCGGCTTCACCCGGACCAGGGTCCGCCGGTTGACCCGACCCGCCACCACCACGTCGAGCAGCCCGTCGGTCGGGTCCGCGTCCGGGCAGATCCGCATGCCACCGCCGTACGTCGGGCAGTTGCCCACCGCCACGAGCACCGCGTCCAGGTCGTGCGGCACCCCGTCGAGGCGCAGCGTGTAGCGGCGGGGGCGCAGCCGGGCCAGCTCGACCAGGATCGCCAGGTCGTACCGGCGTGGGCCGCGTGGCCAGCGCATCCGGTTGGCCCGCTCGTTGACGATCGCGTCGAACCCGGCCGCGAGGACCGCCCCGTACCACCGCTCGACGCCGTCGACGCCGACCATCCGGGCCAGGTCGACGGGTCGACTGCGGCCGTCGCGCAGCGCCTCGCCGATCATCACCGCCGCCGCGAGGGGGTCCGCCGGGAAACCGGTGTCCAGCGCGAAGTCGTTGCCGGTGCCGGCCGGGATCGGGCCGAACGGCACGTCGGTGCCGGCGACCGCCTGCAACGCCCGGTGCACGGTGCCATCCCCACCGACCGCCACCAGCGCGCCGGCGCCGTCGGCCACGGCGGCCCGGCACGCCGCCTCCGCCTCGGCGGGGCTCGACGCCGGCAGCAGCCGGATCGGCCGCCCGGCGACGGCCAACCCGTCCAACAGCCGGGGCAGCAGGGCCCGGTAGCGTCCCCGACCCGCGGTCGGGTTCGTGAGGACGGCCACCGGGCCACCGGGGAGCGGGGCGCGGTCGACCGGTCCACCGGCGAGCGGGGCGCCGCCGGTCGGTCCGCCGGCGACCAGGGCTCCGTCGGTCGGTCCGCCGGCGGCGGGCAGGTGATCGTCTGCGGTCACGGGCAGCACCGTACCGGTCGGACACCCGCCGTTTCCCCGGGGCGGCCGCCGTCACCTTCAGTCCCGCCGCCGACGCGGGAGGTGACGCGACGACGCCGCCCCCGGGAACCCGGGGACGGCGTCGGTGGACCGGTCGGCGCGGGGCCGTCAGGTCATGTCGTCGTAGCGGCGCTCGATCGGCGCGGGAGGGGCGACCGGCTCGGGTACGCCGATCGGCGCGGTCGAGTCGACCCGCTGCCCGGCCACGACCGGGTCCGCGTCGAACTCCAACGGCGACACCTCGTCGTCGTCGATGCCGGCGTAGATCTCCTTGCCCCGCCCACGCCGCTTGTCGTTGAGGAACGCGACGCCGACGGCGCCGAAGTAGAGCGCGGAGAGGCAGAGCGCCAACGCGGTCATCCCGAACGGGTCCGGGGTGGGGGTGACCACGGCGGAGAACGCGAAGAACACGAAGATCGCCACCCGCCACCAGCTGAGCAGCCGCTTCGCGCTGGCGATGCCCACGAAGTTGAGCATCAACACGATCAACGGGAACTCGAACGCCACCCCGAACAACAGGATCAGGTTGGTGACGAAGGAGATGTACTTGGTGATCTCCAGGGTGGTGCTGATCTCGCTGTCGGAGATGCTGAGCAGGAACTCCAGGCCCTTGGCCGTGACGAAGTACGCCAGCACCGCACCGGCCGCGAACAGCGGCGCGGCGAGGGCGGTGAAGAAGTACGCGTAGCGTCGCTCGTGCCGGTGCAGGCCGGGCGCGATGAACGCCCAGAGCTGGTAGAGCCAGACCGGTGCGGCCACGATCAACCCGACCCAGAGCGCGACCTTCAGGTTGAGCAGGAACAGGTCGGCGGGGCCGAGCTGCACGAACTCGCACTTGCCGTCGACGAATCTGGCCTGCGGGAGGTCACAGTAGGGCTGCTGGAGCAGGTGCAGCACCGGCTTGGCCAACCACACACCGAGACCGAACCCGATGAGGATCGCCACGGACGCGCGGAAGAGACGGTTACGCAGCTCGCGGACGTGCTCGATGAGCGTCATCGAGCCGTCGGCGGCCCGCTCGAAGCTGCTCGGGCCGCGCTTACGCAGGGCGAAGGCCACGGGAGTGGGGCCCTTCGGTCAGTTGTCGCGGACGCGGTGCACCGGGTCGACGACCGGCTGCTGCGGCGGGGCCTGCTGGTACGGGGCCTGCTGCGGCTGACCGGCGTACGGCGCCTGCTGCCCGGTGTGCGGCGGCAGCGGCTGGTAGGCGGCCTGCGCGTCGGCCTTCTCGGCGAGGTCGCGGTCGTCGTCCTGCAGGCTCTTCGTCTCGGCCTTGATGATCCGCAGCGACCGACCCAGCGACCGGGCCGCGTCAGGGAGCCGCTTCGCACCGAAGAGCAGGATCAGCACAACCACGAGAACAGCGATGTGCCACGGCTTGAGGGCACCCATGAGAAGCTCCAGTCGCTCTGTGTCCGAGGGGTGGTACGCAGCCCATCGTACGTGCGGATCGGCTGCCCGCCACCCGTTGGGTAGTGGTGGTTTGGCCGGGAGGGTGAAGTCTTGACCAACCCACGATGATCCGTCAACCACCACCAGGTGCGGGCGCGATCAGCCGCGCTTGGCCTTGATCACCGCGAGCCGTCGGGAGGTGGTGTCGAGCCGACGTTGGACGTCCTCGGCGCGTTGTTGCAACGCCTCGGCGGTGTCCCGCAGCGCCTCGGCCTCGGCGGCACGCCGCTGCAACGCCACGGCCGCGCGGCGCAGCTGGGGCAACCGGGCCAGCACCGGGCGCACGGCCAGCGCGAGCACCACGAGGGGCAGCAGCACCACCGCGAGGACGATCCAGATCAGCACGGCGGTCAGCCTACTG
>NZ_JAGPXZ010000389.1:0-5718 GCF_018070305.1 Micromonospora sp. M51
CGGTGAACGCCGCCGAGAGCCGTCGACGCACGCCCGGACGGCGTAAGCGCCCATGATACTGTTCGGTAGTCACGCTCCACTCCTTTCATGTGCCGGCAGCGGATGCGACCCGACTGACCGGCTCAACTCAACGGTGGATCTGGCCGTGTGTGCTGCGTGCACCTCCTTCAGGCTGCTGCCACGGGCACAGCCGACCTGATCGCTCTGTCGGGAGCGATCAGGCGTGCGCACCCATGGGCGGATGTCATGGTCGTGCCGCGCTCGTCGGTGGTGCGGTCGAGCTGCGCACGACGAGGTTGGTCGGGAGCACGATCTGGCGTGGCTCGTCCCACTCGCCGGTCACCAGTGACTTCAGCATCCGGGCGGCTTCGTACCCGAGCTGGTACATCGACTGGTCCACAGTGGTCAGACCCGGCTCGGTCAACGCCGACTCGGGAATGTTGTCGAACCCGACGACGGACAGGTCCCCCGGCACGGAGAACCCCAACTCGCGGGCGACCTCGAGGACCTTGAGGGCCATCCCGTCGCTCGCCGCGAAGATCGCCGATGGCGGGTCCGGTCGTTGCAGCAGAACCCGCGCCAGGGGGGTCGCCGACTCCGGGTTGAAATCCCCTCGACCGATCAGCGACGGATCGACCGGCACGCCGGCGGCGGTCAGCGCGGCCCGGTATCCCTCCTCCCGCGACCAGGCCGAGGCCAGACTGTCGCGCCCGGCGATGAACCCGATGCGCCGGTGGCCCAGCCCGAGCAGGTGCTCGACAGCGGTGGTGGCGCCCGCGAGGTTGTCGGCCATCACCGACGGCGCCGTCGAGCCCCGCACCGGGTCGATGGCCACGACCGGCGTGCGGCTGCGGACCTCACCCCAGGGCGTGACGACGATGCACCCGTCGGTGAGGGTGCCGGACAGCCGGGTGAGGTGCCGCTGCTCCCAGCCCTCCGAGTAGGAGCCGTAGAGGTCGCTGTTGGCGTAGATGATCAGATCGAAGCCGGAGCGGCTCAGCGCCTTCATGACGCCCTTGAGCACCTCTGCCGTGTACGACTGGAAGCTGTGCGCGACGAGACCCAGAACGTTGGTACGGCTGCGCCGAAGGCTGGTGGCCACCAGACTCGACTCGTAGCCGAGTTGGTCGATGGCGGAGCGGACCTGAGCGACGGTGCGAGCGCTGACGCCGTAATGCCCGTTGACGACGCGCGAGACGGTGGCGGTGGAAACGCCGGCGACTCGGGCGACATCACTCATTGTTACCGGCGTATTGGCTTCAATCATGCCCGCTCTCTCTGGACTGCAATCGTTATCGGTTACGTTTCCAGGATGTTGCCAACGTAACGGAGAACGATTACGAACACAAGACCTCTTCGCCCATAGTCGACAGTGCAGAAGAGGCCACTAAGCCCCGTTTTCCGCGCTGCTTCTACTCGTTGGCAACGGGACGGCACGCTGCGTCAAGAACCATTCCCGGGACCGGGTGAGCGATCACAGCTGCCGAACTTCTGCCGTCCCGGTAAAGACCTTCGGCGTCGGCTGGCCCGGGTCCGTGGTGATGACAAAGGTGCCGGCGTGAGTGTGGTCGGCAGCCGAGAAACCGACGTACACCTCGATCTGCCCGGCCTCCACCGCGTAGGCCATGCTCCGGTCGTAGAAACCGAGCTGGCCGGTGGGCAGCGCGAACCGCACCGCCACCCGCCCACCGGCAGGCAGCGCGACACGGGCGAAGGCCTTCAGCTCCAGCACCGGCCGGGTGATCGTCGCCTGCGGGTCCCGGACGTAGAGCTGCACGACCTGCTCCCCAGCCCGCTGCCCGGTGTTGGTGACCGTGACCTCGACCTCGACGCTGTCCCCGGCGCGGACCTGCGCGCTCTCCACCACGGCGTCGTCGATCGCGAACGAGGTGTACCCGAGGCCGTGGCCGAAGACGTAGCGCGGGGCGACCGGCGAATCCACGTAGTCGCCGTGCCAGTGCGACCGTCCGCCGGAGACCTTGTGGCCGTAGAAGACGGGGATCTGGCCCACACTACGGGGGTACGAGATGGGCAGCTTCCCGCTCGGGTTCACCTCGCCGAGGAGCACCTCGGCGATCGCCCGCGCCCCGGTCTCCCCCGGCAGCCAGGCCATCAGCACCGCGGCGCACTCCTCGTGCAGGACGTCAGTGCCGACGGGTCGACCCGCGACGAGCACCGCCACGACTGGCGTGCCGGTGGCGACGACGGCCCGGACCAGCTCTTCCTGCACGCCCGGCAGGTCCAGACTGGAGCGGTCGCGCGACTCCCCCGTGGTGGTCCCGAGCGTCACCCCCGAGCGGTCCCCCAGGACCAGCACCGCGACGTCGGCTGCCGCGGCCACCGCGACCGCCTCGGCGAACCCCTCCGTCGACGGATCGAGCACGTCGCAGCCCGGGGCGAAGCGCAGCCGCTCGCCGAACCGCGCCGCGAGTTCGTCGCGCACCGTCGGCACCCCGCCGATGCTCTCGTCGATCTCCAGGTCGTCCGGGATCGTCATCATCTCGCCGAGCAGCCCGCGCCGCTTGCGCGCGGCGATCAACGCCTCGATGTGGGCCACGAACGAGTAGTCACCGAGCAGGTGCCGGGCGTTGTCCGCGTTCGGGCCGATGAGCGCGACGGTTCCGGCCTCGGCGAGCAGCGGCAGGACGCCGTCGTTCTTGAGCAGGACGAGGCTGCGGCGGGCGATCTCCAGCGCCACGTCCCGGTGCCGTTCGGCGTTCACCGTCGTCGTGGCCGCGTCCTCGTCGACGTACGGGTTCTCGAAGAGCCCGAGTTCGACCTTGTGCCGAAGGACCCGCGAGACCGCCTCGTCGAGGTGGGCCTCGCTGACCTCGCCGGCGTCCAGGGCGCGACTGAGGGCGTCCGCGTACGCGTCCGTCGCCGGCAGTTCGACGTCCACGCCCGCGCCGAGACCCACCGCCGCGGCCTGCTGCTTGTCCGGGGCGAAGTGGTGGTACGTGTGCAGGTCGTTGACGGCGAAGTAGTCGGAGACCACGCTGCCCGTGAAGCCCCACTGGCCACGGAGCACGTCGGCGAGGAGTTCCTGGTTGGCGTGGCAGGGGACGCCGTCGAGCTCGTGGTAACCGGCCATGACCGACTGGAGGCCGCCCTCGCGGACCGCCGCCTCGAACGGGTACAGGTACACCTCGCGCAGCAGCCGCGGCGGCAGGTGCGCCGGCGCCCAGTTCAACCCACCCTCGGACGCCCCGTACCCGACGAAGTGCTTGGCGGTGGCGAGCACACCGTCGGTCAGGTCGGCGCCCTGCAGACCCCGGACGAACGCCACCCCCATCCGGGACACCAGGTACGGGTCCTCGCCGTAGGTCTCTTCCGTCCGGCCCCACCGTGGGTCGCGCGCCACGTCCAGCACCGGCGAGAGGCCCTGATGGCTGCCCATGGCGCGCATCTGGGCGCGGACGGCGTCGGCCATCTGCCGGTTGAGCTCGGGCTCCCAGGTGCTCGCGACGCCGATCGCCTGCGGAAAGATGGTCGCCTCGCGGGCCATCACCCCCGAGCAGACCTCCTCGTGCACGATCGCCGGGATCCCCAGCCGGGTCTCGGTCACCAGGAACCGCTGGATGGCGTTGGCGGCCCGGGCCACCTCCGCCGCCTTCAGGCTGGTCGCGCCCGCGACGCGGGTCACGTGCCCCAGGCCGTGCGCCAGCACCGACCGGGCCCGCTGCGGTGCGAACCGACCGCTCTCCAACAGCGTGAACGCCCACGTGCTGCCCAGTTGCGCGAGTTTCTCCTCGCGGGTCATCCGGGCCAACAGATCCGCCACCCGTTCGTCGACGGGCGCGTTCGCGTCGGCGTAGGTCGCCTCGATCGCCGGCTCAACACTGGTCACCCGGTCACCCCAATCACCGCGACAAGCTGGTCTTCCGGCCTCGTCGGTCACCACGCCACCGGCGCCGGGCCGCGCGCTGCGGGCGGCGGGCCGGGTGGCGGCGAGGCGCGGGAGCCGGACGCCCGGCCAGCTGCGCGGCGCAGCCCTCCGTCGGGTGGGCCGTCCACACTTTGATCCAGGCGCCGTGTTCCCTTACGTAAACGTAATCGGTAACGTTTACATCGATCGACAACGTAATCGAGCGCGATCACGTTGTCCAGAGCTCACACCGCCTCCACCACCCCTCGGTCTCGGCGCTCGGGTAGAGATCTCCGCGTCGTACCGCGCACGAAGGGAGCCAGCCCTGAACACCCACCCCGACAGCGCGCCGGAGCACGTCGTGAACACGGCCCGCCTGACCCTCGACCCCCGCCGACGCGTCGCGCCCGTACCACGCCGGCTCTTCGGCTCGTTCGTCGAGCACCTGGGTCGCTGCGTCTACACCGGAATCTACGAGCCGGGCCACCCGAGGGCCGACGCCGACGGCTTCCGGGGCGACGTCCTCGAACTGGTGCGCGAGTTGGGCGTCACCACGGTGCGCTATCCGGGCGGCAACTTCGTCTCCTCCTACCGCTGGGAGGACGGCGTGGGCCCGGTCGACAAACGACCGACGAGGCTCGACCTCGCCTGGCACAGCCTGGAGACCAACGCGTTCGGGCTGGACGAGTTCATGCGCTGGGTCAGCAAGGCCGACCTGGACCCGATCATGGCGGTCAACCTCGGCACCCGGGGCACCGCCGAGGCCGTCGACCTGCTCGAGTACGCCAATCACCGCGGCGGGAGTCACCTCGCCGACCAGCGCCGCGCCAACGGCGCGACCGACCCGTACGGGATCAAGCTGTGGTGCCTGGGCAACGAGATGGACGGCCCGTGGCAGGTGGGCCAGCGAAGCGCGACCGAGTACGGGCGTCTCGCGTCGCAGACCGCGAAGGCCATGCGCCGCTTCGACCCCGATCTCGAACTCGTCGCCTGCGGCTCCTCACACCTCGGTATGCCGACCTTCGGCAGCTGGGAGCGCGACGTGCTGACCGAGGCGTACGACGACGTCGACCTGATCTCGCTGCACGCCTATTACCAGCCGGTCGACGACGACCTGGCCAGCTTCCTCGCCTCGGCCGAGGAGATGGACAGGTACATCGACGCCGTCACCGCCATCGCCGACTCGGTAGGCGCGATCCGCCGGTCGACCAAGAAGATCATGATCGCGTTCGACGAGTGGAACGTGTGGTACCAGTCCGCCGCCCCGTCCACGCCCCCGAGCGGCGAGGACTGGCCGGTCGCGCCACCGCTGCTGGAGGATCACTACAGCGTGGCCGACGCGGTCGTCGTCGGCGGCCTGCTGATCAGCCTGCTCCGGCACAGTGACCGGGTGACAGCGGCCTGCCAGGCCCAACTTGTCAACGTCATCGCACCGATCATGACCGAGCCGGGCGGCTCGGCCTGGCGGCAGACCATCTTCCACCCCTTCGCCCGCACCGCCCGGCACGCCCAGGGCGCCGTGCTGGACGTGCTGCGCGACGGCAGCACGACGACCACCGGCCGCTACGGCGAGGTCGACGCGGTCGACGCGGTCTCCACCTGGGACGACAGCACCGGGGAGATGAGCGTCTTCCTCGTCAACCGGGCCCTCGACACCCCGGCCGAGGTGACCATCGACGTCGCCGGCGCCCAGGTCACCGACATCATCGAGTGCGTCACCATCGGCGGCACCGACCTGCACGCCAAGAACACCGCCGACGGTCCGGACCACGCCGCGCCGCGCCCCAACGGCACCGCACGCGGCGCCGACGCCAGCGTCGGGCTGACTCTTCCGCAGGCGTCCTGGACCATGC
>NZ_JAGPXZ010000039.1:0-16516 GCF_018070305.1 Micromonospora sp. M51
GTGCGCGGGGGCCGAAGACCATGAAGGCGAGCAGCAGACCGAGGCCGGGGCCGGGGTTCGACTCGATCATGAACAGGACCGACTTGCCCTTGTCGGCCGCCTCGGCGATGCCCAGCGGGCCGAACACGCCGTGGTTGATGGCGTTGTTGAGGAAGAGCACCTTGGCGGGTTCGACGAGCACCGAGGTCAGCGGCAGCAGGTCCCTGCCGACGAGCCAGTCGACGCCCGAACCGGCCTGCTTGGTGAGCCATTCGACCACCGGGCCGATGCCGTAGACGCCTCCGATGGCCATCGCGGCGCCGATGATGCCGGCGCTGAAGTTGTCGACGAGCATCTCGAAGCCGGGACGAATCCGGTTCTCGACCAGGCCGTCGAACAGTTTGAGGACGTACGCCGTGAGTGGCCCGATGATCATCGCGCCGAGGATCATCGGCACGTCCGCGCCGACGACGAGGCCCATTGTCGCCACCGCACCCACGACGGCACCGCGCTGGCCGTGGACCAGCCGGCCGCCGGTGTAGCCGATGAGCACCGGTAGCAGGATGCTGATCATCGGGCCGACCAGTTCGGCCAGGGTCTTGTTGGGGATCCAGCCGGTCGGGATGAACATCGCGGTGATCAGGCCCCAGGCGATGAACGCGCCGATGTTGGGCATGACCATCGCGGCCAGGTAGCCGCCGAGGCGTTGCACAGTGGCCCTGAGGCCCTGGCCCTTCACCTCTGGTGTGTAGGAGGAGGAGGTCACGGGGGGTATCTCCTTCATCGAGGGGCGGACCAGACGGCCGCGGGGGAAGAAGCTCGTCCGGCTAGGGGTGGATGGTGACGTGGTGGCGGAACAGGTCTGCGGGGCCGGGCATCCGGCTGCCGGGCAGGCTCACCGCGGCGGCACCCCAGGCGAGGCCCTCAGCGAGAGCGGTGGCACCCTGGGCGCCCGCAGCGAGGAACCCGGCGAGCAGCGCGTCGCCGGCACCGACTGTGCTGCGGGGCCGGGCGACCGGACAGGTGCCGGTGCGGACGCCGTCGGCGTCGACCAGGACAGCGCCGTCAGCGCCGAGGCTGGCCACGACGGTGCCGGCTCCCCATTTCCGCAGGCACTGAGCGGCATCGACCACGTCGTCGAGGTCAGTCAGCGGGGTGCCGACCACGTCGGCCAGTTCGTCACGGTTGGGCTTGAGCACTGTCGCCCCGGCGAGGGCGGCCTCGCGCAGGGCAGGACCGCTGGTGTCGACGGCGACCCGGACACCGGCAGCGCGCAGCTTGCGGCACAACTGGGCGTAGGCGTCAGCGGGCAGGCCGGGCGGGACGCTGCCGCACAGCACGACCCAGTCGGCGCTGCTGGCGCGGGCGAGAACACGGTCGATCACCTCGTCGAACTCAGCGCGGGACATGGCCGGGCCAGGCTCGTTGATTTTGGTGACCGTGCCGTCGGGCTCGGCCAGGGTGATGTTGGAACGGGTCCTTCCGGAGATCGACACGGCGAGGACCTCGACACCCTCCGTCTGAAGTAGGCGGATGAGCTGGTTGCCCTCGTCGCCGCCGGACGGCAACACCGCTACCGACGGCACCCCGTTGGCCAGCAGGGCACGGGACACGTTGACGCCCTTGCCGCCGGGGTCGAGGTGAGCTGTGGCAGCCCGGATGACCTCGCCCCGGGTGAGTGAGTCGACCTCCACGGCCCGGTCGAGGCTGGGGTTGAGGGTGACGGTGACGATCATGCGCGTACCACCCGGACGTTTGCGGACTCCAGGTCACCGACCAGATCGACGTCGGCACGGCTGTCGGTGATGAGCAGGTCGACGTCGGCCAGCTCAGCGAACCGGGCCAGATAGTCGTTGCCGAGTTTGGTGTGATCGGCGAGCACCACAGTGCGGCGGGCCGCACGAACCATCGCCCGCTTCACCGCCGCCTCGGACGGGTCCGGGGTGGTCAACCCGCGCTCGACCGAAATGCCGTTGGTACCGACGAACGCAACGTCGACGTAGAGGTCCGCCAACGGCGACAGCGCCCAGTCGTCGACGGTCGCCAGGGTCTTCCCGCGGACCCGCCCACCCAACAGCAGGACGTTGAGGTTGGCGTAGGTACCGAGGGTCGCGGCGATGACCGGCGAGTTGACCACGACGGTCAGCTCCCGGTCGACCGGCAGCAGCTGGGCCAACCGGGCGGTGGTGGTGCCGGCGTCGAGGATGATCGCGCCCTCCTCGGGCACCTCGCTCAGGGCGAGCTTGGCGATGCGCTCCTTCTCCTCGATGAGCACCGCGTCACGCGCCGCCAGCGCGGGCTCGAACCCGAGTCGCTCAACCGGGATCGCTCCACCATGGACGCGGCGCAGCACCCCGGCCCGCTCCAGGATGGTGAGGTCGCGGCGGATGGTCTCCGACGTCACGTTGAGTCCGTCGGCCAAGCCGGCCACCTCAACCCGGCCCACGTCCCGGGCGATGCGAAGGATCTCCTGCTGTCGTTCTTCGGCGTACATCGTGTTGTTTCACCGCCGTTTCGTTTTGCTTGTGCTTTGTTTACGCCCGCTTTCCGGTTAAGTCAAGGGATGAGCCACATGAAGCCACATTGGACGGGCGAGAGTCTGCCGTCACCTGGGCGAATGCCGAATGGTCGCCGCCCTTCGCCAGCTCTGGCGATGGGCGGCGACCACGTCGCGTCGCGCTCTTGGCGCCACGCACCGGCGCCGGTGATGCCCGATCGTTTCGGCGGGCGTGTCCTACGCCCGGCCGAACCGCAGCAGTTATCCCAGGACGAACCGGAAGAAGCGGGGGCGGTAGATGCCCGGATCGCGGTAGTGATCCGCGTCCGGCGAGACGCGGGTGTCCATGCTGTTGACGTTGTAGGAGGCGATGAAGGTGTCACCGGAGCTGAGCGCCGGGTGCACGTGGGCGTTGTAGGAGATGACGTTGGGGTTCCAGTAGCTGCCGTAGGGGCCGGGTTCCGGCATGCGGTAGACCGGGGTCTTCTGGGTGAACGGACCGTACGGTGAGCAGGACGTCCAAGCGTTGATCTGCCCGCTGAACGCCTCGGTGCTGTCCTGGCTGAGGAGGAGGAACTGTCCGCCCCAGGGGGTGACGCTGTACTCGTTGGCGATGCCGGTCAGCAGGTTGCGGGAGTTCTGCTCCCGAAGCGTCCAACCCCACGGCGTGTGGTACTGCCAGGTGCCGTTGGCGAGGTCGCTGCCGTACACCCGGGCGATGCGCATCTGCTTGTTGATCGGGGAGTCGTCGACGCCGTACACGTAGGTGTAGCCGTCGCCGCTGCGGCTGGCCGGCAGCAGCCCCGAGCCCCAGGCGACCCCGCTGGCCGAGGGCAACTCCCGGACGCTGACCGGGGTCCGCAGGTTGGACAGGGCGAAGTTGGCGACGACGTTGCGGTTGAACCGCCAGTCCCAGGCGCCGGAGCCGAAACGCTCGTACTCCTGGTACACCACTTGAAGCTGTCCGCCCGAGAGGTGGCCGTCACCGACCCAGTACCACTTGCCGGGCCCCGACGGCGGCATCAACGCCCGAGGGGCCCCGGCGGTGCCACCCTGGTAGGTGGTGAGGCTGCCGCCGTTCTGCACGACGAAGGTGTTGTTGACCAGCGGCGCGCTCACCGGGCGGGTGCCGTCGCCGTTGAGCGGGCCCATCCAGGTGTCGGAGAACAGCCACACGATCCGGCCGTCCGGCAACTTCACCGAGTACGTGGAGTCGCCACCGGTCCAGCCGTCCGGCGTGCTGGCGGCGTACCTGTTGAACGTGCCCTCCGGCTCGACGGTGATCTCGACGCTGCGCACCGAGAGCGGGCGCAGCGCGCACGAGCGGGCCGTGAGTGGCAGCACACTCTCCACATTCGTGGTGAACGTCTTCGGGCTGCCGTCCGCGTCGGCGGAGTGGATGTCCAGTTCGGTCCAGGTGGTCACCAGGGTGGCCACCATGGGGTACGCGAAGTTCGGCACCGTGATCAGTCCACCCGCGTCGGGATGGCGCACGGTGTGGATGCTCGGGTACTTCGCCAGCGTGCCGGTGCTTCCCGTCGGCGACCAGACGACGACGGCAGATCTGCGGTTGGTGTCCTTGGTGGTGTCCACCAGCAGGGTCGAGCAGTATCCGCAGCTCGCGTCGCCGGAGTTCTTGACCGCGCGGAAGTCGTGGTAGACAGCACCGCCCTTACGCAGGATGTCCTGGTACTCCACCTGGGTGCCGGCGGGCGTCGAGTGACTCTTGCGGGCCGGTCTGGCACCCCCGAGGGCGTCGCCGCTCGTCCCGCTCGCGCCGGTGAGGTTGCCGCGCCACAGGCTCGCGTCGGAGTCGGAGTAGCCGTAGATGCGCCAGGCGTCCACCGTCGGTGCGGGCGCGGCGTTCGCCTTGGCCAGCCGATAGTTGGCGATGTGGTAGTTGAGGAGCATGTCCGCGAAGTTCAGGCCGTAGCCCGCAGCGGTGTGCCGGATCGCCTCGATCGGCAGATGGTCGTGGTCCCGGACGCTTTCCCACGTGCGTCGCACGAAGGAGGCATCGATCTGCTCGGTGAGGTAGGTCGGCAGCAGGAACGCGCCATACTGTGGACCGCCGCCCAGCCCGCCCCAGGAGTTGAGTGCCGCCCCGGGCTTGCTGAGCACGTCGTAGACGTTGCGGGCGTACAGCTTCTCCTCGCCGGGGATGGGCACGTACGGCGCACGGGCGTAGGTCTGGCGGGTCGCCCACTCCGCGGTGGCCTCCATCCACCAGTTCATCGAGCCGAATTCCTTGCCGCCCACGAAGAGGGCCAGGTAGTCCAGGCCGACGTCGGACCGATCCCAGTACTGGTACTGCATGACGTGGAACAGCTCATGCCGCGGCAGGTAGTCCCAGTCGTCCTGCCCGTTGGGCACCAGCATGGTCGCCTGCTGGTTCAAGCCGAACGGCAGGACGAACGGCGCGTCGATGGGCAGGCCAGCCCCGCCGACGATCGGAATCTCATCGACGCCGTAGACCAGCACCCAGGGCTTGCCGTCCCGCACGGGCAGCGGGTAGCCCATCTCGCGATACTCGTCGACGGCGATCGAGAGCGCGTTCAGCAGATGCTGCACCGCCTTCGCCCGGCCGTTCGGGTTGGCGTCCGCCGGGATGCCCGGCCTGCCTCCACCGGCGATGTTGTAGAGGACGAGGAATTCGCCGGCCGACGCCCGGCAGCGATAGGTCACCCCGAGGTAGTCGTACGGTTCGGCGGCGCAGTCGTCGTAGTCGGCGGCCGTGGCGGCGCCGGCAGGCACCGCGACATCTGGCGCGATGGCCCGCGCCGCCTCCGCATCGGCGCTCGCCGCCAACATCGACAGGTAGGTCAGATATCGCTGCGGGTCGTGGATGGCACCGGTCGGCCGAAGGTGCACCGGCAACGACCGGGGCGAACGCACCGCGGCCAGGCCATACCGCACGGCGTCGTCGCGGGAGAGCTTCCCCCGGTGGTACGCCGAGAGCACGCGTTCCCCGGGGCCGAAGTCGGGCGGGGCGGCCGTCCTGCCGGTGGCGGTGCCGAGCGGCGCCTCCTTGAACGGCGTCGGTCGCGGGACCGGCGGGGCGGCGACCGGCGGTTCGGTGTGCGGCGGCGCGACGGCTCCGACGGCGGCTGGCGCCGTGGCCGAATCGGGCGCCGCCTGCGCGACGCCACTGGTCAACACTGCCGCTGCCAGCACAACTGTCGCGCTGATCAGGGCCAGGGGGTTTCTCATCGCACTCCCTCTATTGGCTGACCGGCCGGTGCCGGTGCCGTCCGGTGGACGGCGCGTCCGGCCGGTGGATCGTTGTGCTCGGCCAGCAGCCATCACACCGGCGATGCGGAGAACATCGCCGTGGCAAGCGAGGTGGCAGGGTCGTCCGACACGGTGTTCACCGGTCTTCGAAGCCCGCCACGTCATCGGCGACTGCCTCTCCCCCAAGGCCGTCGCCCAGTCGATGCGTCGCTCGTCGCCCCCGGATAAGCGCACCGGACCGTGCGCACCCCTCGTCGTTCGCGGCCACCCCCGTGCTGGCCGCGGCGCGAAGCGCACGCTCGTACCGCCCGCTCACTGTCAGCGGGCTCGACCATAATCAGGGCCGGCGCATGCAGCGATCTTGCAAAATGCTTGCAGAGGAGTCGCGCCGGCCCGCACAGGCAGCGACGGCAGGGATGTGCACATGGAGTTTCGGGTCCTCGGGCCGGTGGAGATCTGGTCCGAGGGTGTCCGTCTCGCCATCGGAGGACGACAGCCCCGGCTGCTCCTGGCGGCGCTCGTTCTGGAGGCCAATCGACCGGTACCGGCGGACCGGCTCATCGACCTGATCTGGGCGCAGGCGCCCCCGCCCAGCGCACGAGCGACGGTGCAGGCCATGGTCTCGCGCCTACGGGCCACCTTCCGGCAGACCGGTGCATCCGCGCAGTTGCTGAGCGAGCGCGGCGCCTACCAGCTGCACACCGATCCCGCGACCGTCGACGCACACCGCTTCTCCGCCCTCGTGCAGCAGGCCGCAGGCTCCTCCGACGATCCCACCACCGTGGAGTTGCTGGACCAGGCGTTGGACCTGTGGCGAGGTGAACCACTGCTCGACGTCGTCGACGATTCCGGACGCCGACTGCTCTGTTCCGGTCTCATGGAGGCCCGTTGGACGGCTGCGGAGGACCGGGCGGACGCGCTGCTGCGCCTGGGTCGCACGAGGAGAGTGGTGCGCGAGGTGTCCGACCAGGTGGCCGGACAGCCCTATCGGCATCGCCTCGTCGGTCAGCTCATGACAGCCCTGTATCTCGAGGGCCAGGCCGATCGAGCATCGGAGGTCTACCGCAATCTCCGCACCCGGCTACACGACGATCTCGGCCTGGAACCGTCACGCGAGCTCAGCCGCCTGCACCGGCTCATCCTCAGAGGCGATCCGGTGCTGCCGGCGGAACGCGGCGACGCACTGTCGAGCGTCCCGCACCGTCCGGAGGAGCTGCCACAGGACGTACCAGGTTTCATCGGTAGAACTGACGAGATGACCCATCTCGACCAGCTATCGGGCGGGTCCAGCGCCACGACGGTCTGGGTTGTCAGCGGAATCCCCGGAGTCGGAAAGACGGCGCTGGCGGTGCGCTGGGCGCATCGGGTGCGTGGCGCCTTCCCCGATGGTCAGATGTTCATCGACCTGCGCGGCTTCGACGTCGAGCGTCCACCCGTCACACCGTCCGCCGCGCACGGCCAGCTACTTGGTGGCCTTGGTGTCGACCCCCGCGTTGTTCCGGACGATCAGGACGGCCGGGTCTCGCTGTTCCGCTCGACGATGACCGGCCGCAGGATTTTGCTGGTGCTGGACAATGCTCGTGACGCCGACCAGGTGATGCCGCTGATCCCGCCCAGCGGCACTGTCCTGATCACCAGCCGTCGTCGGCTCGGTGAGCTGGTCGTCCGGGCTGGCGCCCGATCTCTGCTGCTGGGTGTGCTCAGCCCGACGGACTCCGTACGGCTGCTGGCGGCGATGCTCGGGGACGAGGCCGTTCGGGTCGAGGCCGGCGCCGCGGCCCGCCTCGCCCACCTCTGCGGGCACCTGCCACTGGCACTGCGGATAGCGGCAGCGAACCTGCAGACGAGCGGCCATCCCCACATCGCCGGACTGGCCGAGGAACTCGATGAGGGCGGTCCTCTCACCAGCCTGACCGTCGACGGTGCCGACGAGGGCGCGGTCACGAAGGCCTTCGCGATGTCGTATCGGGCCCTGCCCACCGCTCAGCAACGAATGTTCCGTCACATCGGGCTGGTCCCCGGTGGCAGCTTCACCGCCCACGTCGCCGCCGCGCTCGAGGGGGTCGCGCCCCCCATCGCGACGAGAACACTCCGCGCCCTCGCGTCCGCACACCTGATCGAGCATCAGGGAGGCGACAGATACCGGTTTCACGACCTGCTCCGCCAGTACGCCGTGGACCGGCTTGTCACGGAGGACGACGACACCACCCGTCACGACGCCCGGCAGCGTCTACTTGAGCACTATCGCAGCAGGGCCGACGCCGCCGGACGTCAACTCATCCCCCACTTCCTCAGACTCCCCGGGCCGGTCCCGCAACAATCGTTCCCCGATGCCGACGAGGCGCTGGCGTGGCTGGACGCAGAGGCAGCCAATGTCATCGCAGCGATCAACGCCGCCGACCACGGGCATGCACGCTTTGTCTGGCAGCTCACCGACGCCCTACGCGCCTGGTTCCACCAGCGTGGTCGCCGCGCCGAGTGGCTGTCCGCAGCCACCAGAGGGTTGGCTGCCGCGGAGGCCGCGAACGACCTGACAGCCCAGGCCAGCATGCACTTGAGCATCGCCCTCGCCCACGTCACCGCCGGCCGATACGAGGAAGCCCGCCAACACCTCCTCGACGGCCTCCGCATCAACGCCCATGACCGGTGGCCGGAGGGACGCACGGCCCTGTTGAACAATCTCAGCGCGGTGCACCAGCGCCTCGGCAATCCCCGAGCCGCAATCGACTGCGCCCAGCGATCCCTGGAGCTCAACCGGCAATACCGCAACGACGGCGGCGAGGCCATGTCCCTCGCCAACCTCGGCTTCGCGCACTGGCAGCTCGGTGCGCTGTCGCAGGCGGACCAGCACATCCGGGACGCCCTAGCCTGCGCGGAACGAAGCGGCTCACGGTACAACGAAGCGGTCCTTCTGGTTGACCTCGCGGGCATCCGCCGCGACCGTGGAGACCGGGAAGCCGCCGAGGAGTTGTACGACCGGGCGCTGGTCGCCAACCGCGATCTTGGCTACCAGTACGGCGAGGCGACGGCGCTCAGCGGACGTGCGTTGTTGTGGTCGATGACCGACCGCGCACCACGCGCCTGCGCCGACGCGCGACATGCAGTGGCCTTGACGCAGGAGATCGGCGACGCCGGCACCGAGGCGTGGGCACGAGAGGCTTACGGTCGCGTGCTACTGGCCGCTGAACGGCCAGCAGAGGCAGCCGAGGAACACCGTCTGGCGCTCGACCTGGCCCGGCAGACCCGGTTCGTGTGGTGCGAGGCGAGTGCGCTGGTGGGGCTGGCGGCGGTGTGCCTGGCCACCGGGCAGCCCGACGTCGCTCGCGAGCACGCCAAGGCCGCGCTGCGCGTGGCGAACGAAGCCGGTTACCGGCTGATCGAGTCGCGCACGCTTGGGCTGTTGAAGACGCTCGACGACTGAATCGGCGGTGAGTCGGGAACGCACGCACCCGCGGCTGCTGTTCCCTGCTCGGACGGGGCGACGCGACGTGGTTCACCTGCGGCCACGTACCGGCAGTGCCGTTCCACCCAGGTCAATGTGGTGTGGCGCATCCAGTGGTCCTGATGCCGTACACGGCTACCAGGGCAAGCTTTCGCGCTTGTGTCGGTCGATCAAATCGTCGGGTCGCGGACGGGTCTGCATGATCTGCTGGCGCGGTTCGCGCACCGGTGAGCGCGATGATCGCAGTCGGTCTCGACCATGAGATCACCACGATTCGACCCTTCGGCCACATCCATCGATGGTCACGATGGCGACGACGACATCGATACCGCGCCAACACGGCCCACTACCAGCGAAGACTCCGACTCCACCGGGTGCGGCTGGAGCACCAAAGGGCTTCAGCACCAGAACGCCTGACCCCGTGGTCGAGTTGCGATGATGTCGCGGTCAACCGCGCGGCGCTTGGTCCGCAGGGGCGTCGCGGCGCCGAGCTGCACGGCTCGGCGGCGCGGGGATGGTGCCGTCAGTACGAGTCGTGGCCGCCGCAGTCGCAGCCGCAGCCTTGGATTTGCGGCGGTGCAGCGTGAGAGTCATGACCAGCACGACCAGCGCTCCGACGATCAGCCCGAGGACCGCGCTGGCCACCGTGTTGACGAGCCAGCCGACGAGCCCGCCGAGAACACCCGTGGCGTCGTGGGCGGCGACCTCCACGTGGTGCACGGCCTCGTACAGGAAGTGCAGGTTCAGCTCGTTCGTGCCTAGCAGCAGGATGTGCCCGCCCACCCACAGCATCGCCGCGGTGCCGACTACCGTCAGCACGCTGAGGACCACCGGCATCGCCCTCACCAGACCGCGGCCGAACGTGGCGACGGCGCCGGAACCTTGCGACAGGCGCAGCCCGGCGTCGTCCATCTTTACGATCAGGGCCACCACGCCGTACACCAGGACGGTTATGAGGACGGCGACGACAGCCAGGATCGTCAGGCGGGACCAGAACGCCTCATCGATCACCTCGTTAAGGCTGATGACCATGATCTCCGCCGAGAGGATCAGGTCGGTTCGCACCGCCCCAGACACCAGTGTCGTCTCGTCCTGCACCTTCTCTTCGCCCGCGCCGGAGGCACCGTGATGGGCGATCTTGGCCCACACCTTCTCCGCGCCTTCATAACAGAGGTAGGCGCCGCCGAGCATGAGGATCGGAGTGAGCAGCCAAGGCACGAACTGACTGAGCAGCAGCACCGCCGGCAGGATGATGAAGAACTTGTTGCGCAGCGACCCCACGGCAATGCGCTTGATAATCGGCACCTCGCGCTCGGCCGCCAGGCTCCGCACGTACTGCGGCGTGACGGCAGCATCGTCGACGACGACACCCGCAGCCTTGGCGCCGGCCTTCGCGGCGGCCGCCCCGATGTCATCGATCGACGCGGCAGCGGCCCGGGCCAGCACCGCCACGTCATCCAGCAGGGCTACGAGTCCACCGGCCAAGGGAGGGTCCTTCCAGGGTTGCGATTCGAACTGGCCCATTCTCGCTCAGGTCTCTGCGCGCGGCACGCCACCGCCCGGCCGTATCTTCTCGGCGATGAACCTCATCGGCTTCTGATCGCTGATCACACCGGCGGCAGGCCGGACGTGCGCAGAACGTGGCTGAATGCTCGTGTCGACCGGAGGGAAGGGCTTGCGGAGGTCCGGACGCTCTTCGCCAAGGAGTTGCGGCTGCTCGATGGCGTTGATGAGGACGCGGAGTCCTGGGAGCGCGCATACGAGGCAGTTCGGAACACCGTCACGCTTCGGTACCCGGACGGCCAGGAGGTTCCTGAGTTCCTACTTCACATCGATGGCAACGAGGCGTGGTGGCGGTGGAGCGACGAGCCGTTTAGCGAGGAGCAGTGATCTGCCACGATGGCTGGCTTCCCAGCGGCCGTCTCGAACAACGGCGTCACGAGCGGGCGCGGTGGCGGAGGTTTGCCGCGGGTGATCCGCCGGATGGCGGCGGGCGCGGCGCCGCGACTTCCGCGACCACTGCCAAAAATCGGACAGCCCCCGGTACGCGCGCCGGCTATGGACTGTCCGGGGCGGAGCGTCGGCCGTAGACTGACCCGGTTGTCCGGCATCCACTGGTACCTTGGGCTAGTTTAGGAAATTTGCTCCGCCTCCAGCTGCCGCGTTCGGAGCCGGTCAGGATCACTAGCATGCGATTGTCCTATAGAGGAATCGATGGAACCCACGGTCGATGATTATCTGTCTCACCAATTGGATGTGAGCAAGATCAGCCTCGCCGAACTCCGGGAGGCGAGGCAGGGCGCGTTCGTGCACTGCCTGGAGCGGATTCTCGACGAGCTGGACCGACCGCAGGACCCCGTCGCTGGTTTCACCTCCGCGATCTGAACCCCGTCGTGGTCACCAGCGCGCCGCCGTCACTTCCTCTGCCGTCTGAATGGCCTCTCGGCGAGTCACCGCTGGACATCACACCGGCCGGTTGGCGGCCCACCCCGTTCCACGACTTCGTCGTCAAGCTGCACAGTCGGTGCGACCTCGCCTGCGACTACTGCTACATGTACGAGCTGGCCGACCGTTCCTGGCGAGGCCGGACGGCCTTCATGCCCGACGAGGTCGTCGACCTGGCGACCCGGCGCATCGCCGAACACGCCCGCGACCACCGCCTGTCGACGATCCGGGTCATCCTGCACGGCGGCGAGCCGCTGCTCGCCCCGCCCGCCACGTTGCAGCGGGTGGTCAGCACGCTGCGTGCGGCGCTGTCGTCCGGGACGGTGGCACAGTTCACCGTGCAGACCAACGGCACCCGCCT
The DNA here is from genome assembly GCF_018070305.1 of Micromonospora sp. M51. NCBI lineage: Bacteria > Bacillati > Actinomycetota > Actinomycetes > Micromonosporales > Micromonosporaceae > Micromonospora > Micromonospora sp. M51. The sequence goes on from NZ_JAGPXZ010000039.1 coordinate 11,956, forward strand.
GACCGAGCAACGCCTGCGCCTGCTGAGCGCCGCCGGCCTGCGGGTCGGGGTCAGCGTGGACGGTGGCCGGGTGGCCAACGACCGGCACCGCCGGCACCTCGGCGGCCGGAGCAGCTTCCCCGCCGTCGACCGCGCGCTGCGGCTGTTGCGCGAGCAGCCCGACCTGTTCGCCGGCATACTCAGCGTCATCGACCTGCGCAACGATCCGGTTGAGACCTACGAGACGCTGCTGGCGTACCAGCCCCCGGCCCTGGACTTCCTGCTGCCGCACGGCAACTGGAGCGAGCCACCGCCGGGTCGTCCGCCCGACGCCAGCACCCGGTACGGAGAGTGGCTCGTCGCCGTCTTCGACCGGTGGTACGACGCGCCCCGGCGGGAGACCCGCCTCCGCCTCTTCGAAGAGATCGTCGTGGGCGTACTGGGCGGCCACAGCAGGTCGGAGCAGATCGGACTGAGCCCCGTCGGGGTGATCGTCATCGACGTCGACGGGTCGCTCGAACAGGTCGACACGCTGCGCTCCGCCTACGAGGGCGCCCCGGCCACCGGCCTCACCGTGGCCGATCACCCGTTGGACGCCGCCCTGCGGCACCCGGCCGTCATCGCCCGACAGATCGGCGCGAAAGCACTCGCTCCGGCGTGTCTTGATTGTTCGGTTCATCCGGTCTGTGGTGGAGGGTACTATCCGCACCGATACCGTAAGGGCTCAGGATTCCGCAATCCCTCGGTCTACTGCGCCGACCTGCGATATCTGATCGACCACATCGCCGGCCGCGTACAGGCCGATGTCGCCCGAGTGATGAGGCAACGCGCGTGACCGACGTGATCCGACTTCCCGCCCGGTCCTTCAGCCAGCTCGCCGCGGGCCACGGCGACGCCGAGACGATCGCCCGGCTCCGCCGCGGCCAGCTCAGCCGACGGCTGTTCCTGCTGCGGGCACTGCTGGACGCCGACTCGTCCCCGGCCACCGAGGCCTCGCTGGAGCTGCTCGTCCGCGCCCAGGCCCACCGGCCGGAGGCCGTCGACGAGGTACTGCTCGCTCCGCACGTCGGCTCCTGGCTGACGGTCACACTCCGGCGGCTGCGGGCCGGCCCCGCCACGGTGCCGCCCCGCAGTCGCCGCTCCGGCGCCACCGTCGCGGCCTCCCGCGACGTCAGTCGGCTGGGCGAGATCGCCGCGGCCGCGGCGGCCCGGGCCGGGCTGGACTTCACGATCGAGCTGTCCAGCACCGACGGCCAGGTCATGCTGCCGACGTACGGACGCGCCGAGTCGGGGGCCGGCAGCGTCACCGTCACCGCCGAGGACGGCCGGCTGCGGATCGGCCCGGTCCTGGTACCCAGCGACCCGTCGGCGGACGCGCCCGGCTGGTCCGGTCTGCGCACGATCACGGCCCAGGCCGCCGGCCGCACGCTGCGGCTGATCGTCGACGACCTCGACCCGTGCCGCGACATCCACCAACTCCGGGCGGCGGGCCGGCTCTCCGACCCCGAGCTGGCCGGGTGGCAGGCGGCCCTCGACGAGGCGTGGCCGGTGCTCGTGCGGTCACATCCCGGCTACGCCGAGGGGATCGCCGCGGGACTCACCACGATCGTCCCGCTGGTCGCCCCCGAGGAGAGTTACGGCGTCAACGCGACCGCCATGGAGTCGTTCGGCGCCGTGTCCCTGACCCCACCCACCGATCCACTCGCCCTGGCGGCGGCGCTGGTACACGAGTGGCAGCACGCCAAACTCGGGGCGCTGCTCGACCTGATCCCGCTGCACCACGCCGATTCGGAACCCCGGCACTACGCGCCGTGGCGCGACGATCCCCGGCCGCTCGGCGGGCTGTTGCACGGTGTCTACGCCTTCTTCGGGGTCACCGACTTCTGGCGGGTGCAACGGAGGGTCCAGCGCGACGCCGCCGCCCGGTTCGCCGACTTCGAATTCGCCCGCTGGCGCTCCATGGTCTGGCAGACCACCGAGCTGCTGCACGGGGTCCCGAACCTGACCGAGGAGGGCCGGCGGTTCCTCGCCACGCTGACCGAACGGCAGCGCCGCTGGCTCGCGGAACCCGTCTCCCCGGCTGCGGCCTCGCTGGCCCGGCAGGTCACCGCCGAACACCGGCTCGGCTGGCGCCTGCGCAACCGGGTGCCCGATTCGCACCGGGTGCGCCGGCTGGCGGACGACTGGCTGGCCGGGGCGGCGGCCTCACCCGGGCCGATCTCCGCCGTGCTGACCCACGACGTCGGCTGGACCTCGACCCACAACGTCCGATTCGACCTGGCCGGACTCCAGATGGCAGATCCGGAGGGCTTCGACCAGCTCTGCACCGACCCGGCGCAGGTGACCACGCAGGTACCACAGGCGTCCGCCGGCGACATCGCGCAGATCCTCGGCGACCACGCGACCGCCCGCGCCGCCTACCTCCGCCAGATCCTCGACCAGCCGGACGAGCCACGGTCCTGGATCGGTCTGGCGATCCTCACCGAGCTGAGCGGCGACGGCGCGGACGGGGAGACCGCCGCGCTGCACCAGATGCCGGAACTCGTCGCCGCGTTGCACCGCGAGATCCGGCGTCGCGGTGCCGACGCACCGGACCCGCTCCGGCTGACCCGCTGGCTGCGCCCCCTCGTGGCCGAGGCGCCCGAGGCGGTCAGCCCGGCGGCGGGCGCCCCGCTCGCCGCCCGGGCCTAGCCGCCGTCCTCCCGGACCCGCCAGCGCTCACGTCGGAGGCGGGTCGATCGGGATCGACACCCGATGGCTGGCCAGCAGTTCGGCCGCGTCCGGGTGGTCCAGGCCAACGGTCCGCTCGTACCCGGCGATGGCCGCGTCGCGCAGCTCCCGGGCGGCCGGCCGGTCGCCGAGCGCCGACAGCTCGATCGAGAGGTTCGCGGCGCAGATCAACGTCTCCGGGTGATTTTGGCCGTTCACCTGCCGGGCCGCCGCCAGGGTCTCCCGCAGTAGCGAAGCCGCTCCGGCATGGTCCCGGCTGGCAGCGAGATCGTTGGCGAGGTTGACCGTCGCACAGAGGGTGTACGGGTGCTCCATCCCGAGCCCGGCACGGAGTCCGGCGACCGCCCGCTCGTCGAGCCGGCGCCCTTCGGTGTAGTCCCCGAGTAGGCGGAACACGATCGCCAGGTTCGTCATGCAGACGTACGTGAAGGGGTGTTCGTCGCCCAGGACCCGCTGGTAGCCGGTCAGCGTCTCCTCGCCCAGCACCCGGGCCTCGGCCAGGGCCCGGGCCCGCGCCACCCGCTCCTGCTCGGTGCGGGGCAGGATGTTGAACAGCGTCATCGCCGCCGAGATCGTGTCGGCGTGGTTCTCCCGGAACCGGCGCAGGCACAGCGAGTACACCTCACGAGCCACCGTCAGCGCCTCGCTGTAGAGGCCGGTCTTGCGGAGCGTGACCGCGTGCAGCCGGGTCGCCCGCAGCACGTTCGAATGGTCCGGCCGCAGGCTCCCCCGGTGCAGCGGCAGCCACTGCCGCTGCAACCGCAGCGCCTCGTGGTAGCGGCCCAGCCCGTCCAGATCCCGGGAGAGCAGGGTGGCCGTGAACAGGGTGTACGGGTTCGTGTCGCCCAGCACCCGCCGGTAGCGCGCCCAGTTGTCCTCGTCCGTGCGCCGCGCCCGCTCGAAGTCGCCGAGCAACCGGTAATCGACGGCGAGGTTGTTCGCACAGCGCAGGGTGTCCGGGGCGTCCTCACCGAACACCCTGCGGTGCGCCTCGAGCAGCCCCTCGTCCAGTTCGCGGGCCCGCTGCCACTCGCCGAACAGCCTCAGGTCCGCCCCGAAGCTGTTGGCCAGCGCCAACGTGTGTTCGTGGTCGGGCCCGAGCGTGTCGCGGGCGATCTCGTACGTCCGTTCGTTCAACCGCCTCGCCTCCTGCGGATTGCCGGTGGAGCGCAGCGCGTTGGCGAGGAACCGGGCGGTGATGATGGTCTGCTCGTTGGCCGCCCCCAGCTTCTCCAGCCACCGGCGGTACGCGATCGAGCCGAGCTCGCGGCTGCTCTCGTAGTCGCCGCTGACGTAGAGGTAGCGGATCTGGTCGAGCACCACCTTGCGGATGTCGTCGGACTCGCCGTCGATCGCCCCGGAGGCCAGCACGTGCGGGTTGAGTTCCGCGTGCCGGGGCCAGATCTCCTGGTCCTCCGTCGGATCACCGGGGTTCGCGGCGGCGAGGAGCTTCTGCACGGCGGTGCGGTAGGTCTCCCGGTCGGCCGGGGTGAGCCGGTCCCGCAGGGTCGCCTGCACCAGGCGGTGGATCTGGATGCTGTTGCGGGTCGCGTCCACCTTCGCCAGGCCGTACTTGCCGATGTCCCGCACCGCCCGGCGCAACTGGATGTCGTCCCGGACGGTGGCGTCGAGCAGGCTGGGCAGCCCGGCGTAGCGCCCCATCGGCAGCAGTCTGATCGAGATGGGCTCCGAACCGAGGAAGGCGCACAGCTCCAGCAACTGCAACGCGGCGGGGGTCTGCTCGGCCAGCTGGTCGAAAGCCAGCCCCCAGGTGATCACCACCGGCGTCGAGTACGACGCGGGTGAACTCTCCCGCAGCAACAGGCCGACCCGTTTCTCCAACTGGCCGAGG
>NZ_JAGPXZ010000390.1:0-5698 GCF_018070305.1 Micromonospora sp. M51
GGGAAGGGTAGGACGGCTATTCGTTCCATGCCGCCTACCCCGATTCCCAGGCCCTGCTGGGCGGCGAACAATGCCGTCCCGACCAGCGCGATGAGCCCTGCGGTGAGGGTGAGTCGTCGGTACCGGCCGAGCGTCGTGCCGCTCGGGGCGAAGCCGGCGAGGAGCAGACCGACGTTGCCCAGACCCATGATCAGGAATGCGCCGAGAACGTGCAGGTTCTCGTTGACGTCGGCCGGGTAGCCGGCCGCTAGGGCGTATCCGCCGGCGGCCAGCAACAGGAGGGTCTGAGCCGACCGCACCACCGGGCCGCGGCCGAGGATCCGCCAGGTCAGCAGGAGCCCGACGGCGAGCAGTACGGCGGTGGCCACTGTCGCGGTGTTCATCAGCGGATGCCACGGCGAGCAGACGTAGCGGGGGCGGGTGGTGTCCCAGCTGCCGCAGTGGACGTTGCCGAGGTCGCTGATGTTGTGGGTGGCCCAGCTGTAGGTCGGCTCGCGCCAGCGCAGCCCGGTGACCAGACTGGCGACGAGGAAGACGGGCGTGGCCGCCAGCCAGCACAGCGCGCCGAGCCGACCGGTACGGGTGAGGTTCATACCCCGAGCAGACCAGTGCGACGGCGGTGGGCGCACTACCACCAGATGGCCGGTTCGGGGTAGGGGTAGCCGTACCCGGAGCGCCGGCGTGGGCGGACGCACCGGGCGGGGCGAGGTCGGTCCCAGCGGATAGGCTGAGCGGCGGTCGAGCAGACGAGTGCGAGAAGGAGCCATCCCGTGCGCCCAGGTGGACAGCCGAACATGCAGCAGATGCTGAAGCAGGCGCAGAAGATGCAGCAGCAGATCGCCGCCGCGCAGGCCGAGCTGGCCGAGGCCGAGCTGACCGGCACCGCCGGTGGCGGGCTGGTCACCGCGACCGTCTCCGGCTCCGGTGAGCTGAAGGCCATCAAGATCGACCCGAAGGCCGTCGACCCGGAGGACGTGGAGACGCTGGAGGATCTGGTCATCGCGGCCGTGCACAACGCCGCCGAGGCGGCCCGGGAGCTGACCGAGCGCAAGATGGGCCCGGTCGCCGGCGGCATGGGCGGCCTCGGCCTGCCCGGTTTCTGAGCCGGCAGATGTACGAAGGTGCCATCCAGGATCTGATCGACGAACTGGGTCGGCTGCCGGGCGTGGGTCCGAAGAGCGCTCAGCGGATCGCGTTCCACGTTCTCTCGGCGGATCCGGCCGACGTCAACCGGCTGGCCGGCGCGCTGCGCAAGGTCAAGGAGCTGGTCCGGTTCTGCACTACCTGCTACAACGTGGCCGAGTCCGAGCAGTGCCGGATCTGCCGCGACCCGCGCCGCACCGACGAGGTGCTGTGCGTGGTGGAGGAGCCCAAGGACGTGGTGGCCATCGAGCGGACTGGTGAGTTCCGCGGTCGCTACCACGTGCTGGGCGGTGCGATCAATCCGCTGGAGGGGATCGGCCCGGACAATCTGCGCATCCGGGAGCTGATGATCCGGCTCGGTGGCGGCGGGGTGCGGGAGCTGATCCTGGCCACGGACCCGAACACCGAGGGCGAGGCGACAGCGACCTACCTGGCGTTGATGGTGAAGCCGATGGGCATCTCGGTGACCCGGCTGGCCAGCGGGCTGCCGGTCGGCGGCGATCTGGAGTACGCCGACGAGATCACCCTCGGTCGGGCCTTCGAGGGGCGTCGCGCGGTCTGACCCCCTGGCGTACGACCGGTGGCCGGCACCCGGGTGGGTGCCGGCCACCGCTGTGTCCCTGCCCGGAAATGATCTGACACCTGTGCCCTCATCGGGGCTGTTCGACGTAACAGTTTGGCATCGCGGGTGCTGATTGATCGGTTTTGGCCGCCGTTTACCTACGAATCGAATGTCAAGCGGCGGTTGAGGCACGATCCGATACCAACAGTCCACCCGGCTGTTTCCGGCTGGTCGCATCGGGAGCTATGGTCACCGCCATCGGTGACCCCTGTCACCACGTTGTCCGTACCCCCAAGGACGAGGTGAAGCACACATGCGTGCACCCAGGCCGAAGGTCGCGATCGCGGCCGTCGCGGTCGCGGCCCTCGCGGTAGCAGGCTGCGCCGAGAGCAACCGCGACGACAAATCCGGTGGAAGCAAGAAGGACACCCTCGTCTTCGGCGTCGCCGGAGACCCGAAGGTGCTCGACCCGAGCTTCGCCAGCGACGGTGAGTCGCTGCGTGTGGCGCGTCAGGTCTTCGAGACCCTGGTCCGGCCGGAGGAGGGTGGCACGAAGGTCACCCCCGGCCTGGCCGAGTCCTGGACCCCGGACGCCGCCGGCACCACCTGGACCTTCAAGCTCCGCTCGGGCGTGAAGTTCCACGACGGCACCGACTTCAACGCCGAGGCCGTCTGCGTCAACTTCAACCGCTGGTACAACGCCAAGGGCCTCATGCAGAGCCCGGACGTCACGGCGTACTGGCAGGACGTCATGGGCGGCTTCGCCAACAACGAGAACGCGGACCTTCCGCCGAGCCTCTTCAAGTCGTGCACCGCCAAGGACGCGACCACTGTGGACCTCTCGTTCACCCGGGTCTCCAGCAAGATCCCGGCCGCGCTGATGCTCCCCTCGTTCTCCATCCACAGCCCGAAGGCGCTGCAGGAGTTCGACGCCAGCAACGTCGCGGGCAGCGCCGAGGACATCAAGTACCCGGCGTACGCGACGGAGCACCCGACCGGCACCGGCCCGTTCAAGTTCAAGGCCTGGGACGTCGCGAACAAGACGCTGACCTTGGAGCGCAACGAGGACTACTCGGGCCCCAAGGCCAAGCTGAAGACCCTCATCTTCAAGACGATCTCGGACGAGAACGCCCGCAAGCAGGCGCTGCGCTCCGGTGACATCCAGGGCTACGACCTGGTTGGCCCGGCCGACGTCGAGCCGTTGAAGAGCGAAGGCTTCAACATGCTCACCCGCCCGGCGTTCAACGTGCTCTACCTGGCGATCAACCAGAAGGGCAACCCGAAGCTCGCCGACCTCCGGGTCCGGCAGGCCATCGCGTACGCCCTGAACCGTGAGCAGCTGGTCACCTCCAAGCTGCCGCCGGGCGCCAAGGTCGCCGACAACTTCATGCCGGACACCGTCGAGGGCTGGAACGGCGACGTTCCGAAGTACACCTACGACCCGGCCAAGGCGAAGGCGCTGCTGGCCGAGGCGGGCGCGTCGAACCTGACCCTGAAGTTCCACTACCCGACCGAGGTCACCCGGCCGTACATGCCGAACCCGAAGGACATCTTCGAGTTGCTCTCGGCGGACCTGAAGGCCGTTGGCATCACCGTCGAGGCGATCCCGCTGAAGTGGAGCCCGGACTACCTGAACGCCACCACCTCGGGTAGCAAGCACGACATCCACTTCCTGGGCTGGACCGGTGACTACGGCGACGCCTACAACTTCATCGGCACCTTCTTCGACCGGCCGAAGGACGAGTGGGGCTTCAACAACAAGGCCCTGTTCGACCAGTTCAAGGACGCGGACACCACCGCGGACATCGCGGCCCGTACCGAGAAGTACAAGGCCCTGAACAAGTCCGTGATGGAGTTCCTGCCCGGTGTGCCGATCTCGCACTCGCCGCCGGCGATCGTGTTCGGCAAGGACGTGACCGGCGTCAAGGCGAGCCCGCTCACCGACGAGCGTTTCGCCACCGCCGAGTTCAAGTAAGTCCTGATCTGACGCAGCAAGGAACGCGGGCGGGCGCTGTCGCACAGCGCCCGCCCGCAACCCTCCGCACCCCTTCGAGGCCGCCGTGTTCCGGTTCATCGTCAGGCGCCTGCTTCAGCTGATACCCACGCTGTTCGGGCTCTCCCTCCTGCTCTTCATCTGGCTCCGCCGTCTCCCCGGCGGCCCCGAGACCGCCATCCTCGGCGAGCGCGGCACCCCCGAGATGCGGGCCGCGATCCGCCGCAACATGGGGCTCGACGAGCCCATCCTGGTCCAGTACGGCCGCTTCGTACGGCGGATGATCAAGCTTGATCTGGGCACCTCGACCTCCACCAAGCGGGCGGTCACCACGGAGTTCATCGAGCGCTTCCCCGGCACCGTCGAGCTGACCATCACCGCGATGATCATTGCGATCGGTGTCGGCATCCCGCTGGGCTACCTGGCCGCCCGTCGTCGCGGCCGCTTCCTGGACCACGCGTCTGTGGGCGGCTCGCTGATCGGCATCTGCATCCCGGTCTTCTTCCTGGGCTACGTGCTCAAAGCGATCTTCTCGGAGAACCTGCACTGGTTCCCGTCCAGCGGCCGGCAGGACCCGACGCTCGGGGCGACCCGGGTGACCAACTTCTTCGTCCTCGACGGGTTGATGACCCGGGAGTGGGACGCCGCAGCCGACGCCCTCTGGCATCTGGTGCTGCCCGCCATCGCGCTGGCCAGCATCCCGCTGGCGATCATCGTCCGGATCACCCGGGCGAGCGTGCTCGAGGTGCTCAACGAGGACTTCGTACGCACCGCCGAGGCGAAGGGCCTGACCGAGCAGACGGTCCGTCGCCGGCACGTCCTGCGCAACGCCATGCTGCCGGTGGCCACCTCGATCGGTCTGCTCGCGGGCGGCCTGCTCTCCGGCGCCGTGCTGACCGAGACCGTCTTCGCCTTCAGTGGCATCGGAGCGTTCGTCGCCGAGGCCATCGGCCAACGCGACTATCCGGTGCTGATGGGCTTCATCCTGATCATCGCGGTGGTGTACGTGCTGGTGAACCTCCTGGTTGATCTCTCCTACAGCTTCATCGACCCGAGGGTGAGGGTGCGATGACCCTCAGCCCGGGCAAGAAGCGCGAAAAGATCGACCGGCTCTCCGAACTGGCCGCCCGCGACGACGAGCGGGGTGTCAGCCTCTGGCAGGAGGCGTTCCGGCGGCTGCGCGGCAACCCGGCCGCGATCGTCGGCGCGGTCATCCTGGCGCTCTTCGTGTTGGTAGCGGTGCTCGGCCCGTTCCTCGTGCCGTACGCGCCGACGGACACGATCGGTATCCGGGAAGGGCTGATCAAGCCGGGTGTCATCCCCGGGCCCGACGGCGATCACTGGTTCGGTTACGACCACCAGGGCCGTGACGAGTTCAGCCGCATGATCGTGGGAGCCCGTCAGACCCTGCTGGTCGGTGTGGTCTCCACCCTGATCGGTCTGGCCATCGGCGCGCTGATCGGTGGCATCTCCGGTGCCGCGGCCGGTCTCGGCGGCCGGTGGGGGCGGTGGGTCGACACCACCCTGATGCGCTTCATCGACATGCTGCTGGCGATGCCGAGCCTGCTGCTGGCGGTGAGCATCGCCGCCCTGCTCGGGGCCAGCCTGACCACTGTGATGATCGCTGTCGGTGTGGTCTCGGTGCCGGTGTTCGCCCGGCTGCTGCGCGGCTCGATGATCTCGCAGGCCAACAGCGACTACGTGCTGGCGGCCACCTCGCTCGGCGTCAAGAAGTCGAAGATCGCGCTGACCCACGTGGTGCCGAACTCGCTCGCCCCGGTGATCGTGCAGGCCACCCTGACCCTGGCCACCGCGATCATCGAGGCTGCGGCGTTGTCGTTCCTCGGTCTGGGTAACCCGGACACCGCCGTACCGGAGTGGGGGGTCATGCTCGCCGACGCGCAGCAGTACCTCGGCATCCGGCCGTCGCTGGCGATCTACCCGGCGGTCGCGATCATCATCACCGCGCTCGGCTTCACCCTGCTGGGTGAGGCGATGCG
>NZ_JAGPXZ010000391.1:0-5681 GCF_018070305.1 Micromonospora sp. M51
GCTGACCGGGGCGAAGACGCTCATCGAGTTGGGTTCCGGTTCGTCGGAGAAGACCCGGCTGCTGTTGGACGCGTTCACCCGCCAGGGTGGGCTGGGCACGTTCGTTCCGCTGGACGTGTCGGTCAGTGCCCTGCGCGGGTCCACCGCCGAGATCGCCGCCGACTATCCCCGCCTGCGGGTCCGGGGCATCGTCGGGGACTTCACCCGGCAACTGGACCGGCTGCCCACCGGCGGTCGGCGGTTGGTGGTGTTCCTCGGCGGCACCATCGGCAACCTGTTGCCCGCCGAGCGGGCCGAGTTCCTCACGGCGATGCGCGCGGCGCTGGAGGTCGGCGACTGGCTGTTGCTCGGTACGGACCTGGTGAAGGACCCGTCGGTGATCGTGCCGGCGTACGACGACGCCGCCGGGGTCACCGCCGAGTTCAACCGCAACGTGCTGCACGTGATCAACCGCGAGTTGGGCGCCGACTTCGACCCGGGCGCGTTCGAGCACGTCGCGGTCTGGGATTCCGACAATGAGTGGATCGAGATGCGGTTGCGGGCGACCCGGCCGATGAGCGTGCGGGTGCTGGGGCTGACCGTCGACTTCGCGGCGGGGGAGGAGCTGCGGACCGAGGTCTCGGCGAAGTTCCGCCGGGAGGGGATCGCCGCCGAGTTGACCGCGGCCGGCTTCGGCACGGCGGAGTTCTGGACCGACCCGGACGCGCTCTTCGGCGTCACGCTGGCGCGGGCGCGGTGAGCCTGTTCACCCGACCCGGTCGGGCCGGAGGGTGATCCGCTAGGCTGACCACGCGAAGGGGAGTAGCCCCCAATGTCGTGGTCGACATACTGGTGCGTTCTGCATCCGGCCACGCGGCCCCGGTTCTCCCGGGGCGGGCGAGACCTTCGACTCAGGCTGTTGCAGCCGGGTCGAGGGCGCCCCTGTACCTCCTCCCGGCGTGAACGGGAAGGACGTCATGGAGGGATTCTTCGCCGCGCTGGTCGTCAGCTTCGGCGTCATCTTCGTCGCCGAGCTGGGGGACAAGTCCCAGCTGATGGCGCTGACCTTCGCCACGCGGTTCAAACCGATCCCGGTGCTGATCGGCATCACGGTGGCGACAGCTGTGGTGCACCTGGCGTCGGTCGCCATCGGGGCGGGTCTCGGGGCGGTGCTGCCCACCGAGTGGATCTCCCTGGTGGCCGGCGTGGCGTTCCTCGGGTTCGGTGCGTGGACGCTACGCGGGGACAAGCTCACCGAGGAGGAGAAGCGCAAGGCCGAGAAGACCAACAAGACCGCGCTGGTGGCGGTGTCGGTGGCGTTCTTCCTCGCCGAGCTGGGCGACAAGACGATGCTGGCCACGATCACGCTCGCCACCAAGTACGGCTGGTTCGGTGTCTGGCTCGGCTCGACGATCGGCATGGTGGCCGCGGACGCGCTGGCCATCCTGGTCGGCCGGATGCTCGGTCGGCGGCTGCCGGAGAAGACCATCAAGTACGGCGCCGCGATCCTCTTCGCCATCTCCGGTCTCTGGCTGATCCTGGAGGCGGTGAACGAGCTGACCTGAGCGCCGACTAGCTGCCCCGTGGGCGGGTAACGGCCCGGGGTGGACCCGGCCGAGTTGTTGCGCCAGGGCGACCAGGTGCTGGTTGCGGTGGTGGAGGTGGCCGGCGCGCTGGTGATCTTCGTTGGCGCGGTGTGGGCGGCGGTGCGGTTCGTGGTCGAGGGGCTGCGACACCGCACCGCCGCCCGCTTCACGCCGATCCGACTCTCGCTGGGTCGGTTTCTGACCCTCGGCCTGGAGTTCCAGCTGGCGGCCGACGTGCTGCGCACGGCGGTGTCCCCGTCGTTCGCGCAGATCGGCCAACTGGCCGCGATCGCGACGATCCGAACGGCGTTGAACTACTTCCTGGGCCGGGAGATCCGCCAGGAGCAGCGTCAGGTGGCTGAGGGCGAGCAGCGGCGGTGACGGGCGTCCTGGTCACAGCGGTCACCGCGCTGGCGCTGGTCGCTGGCGTGGTCACCGCGCTCAGCGCCCGCGCGCTGCGCAGCGGCGTGCGCGTCCTGCTGGACCTGCTCACCGCGGCCGGCCTGCTGCGGCTCGCCGGTGATCCGGGTTGGAACGGGCTGGCCGGCGCGGTGGCGATCATCGCCCTGCGTCAGCTGCTCGGGGCGGCGCTGAGCAGGCCAGCACCGTGGTCCGGCCGACAATCCCCGGCCCGCTGCGCCGACGACGATCACCACCTACCGTTGGCGTCGACAGGTGAAATCGGTAAATCGGGAGGATGACCAGATGGGTCGGCACGACGAACCGAACGAGTACGGCTTCGCCGGCGGTGCCACCGCTCCGGAGCCGCAGCCCGGCGGGAAGCCCGACGAGCAGGACCGCGCCGAGGCGGTGGCGGTGCCGGGCGACGACCTCACCGGGCCGACCGCCGAAGCGTTGGCCGAGGAGACCGAGGACCTGCCCCCCGCCGACCGTCGCCACTGAGCGCCGGCCCCGGGCCGCCGGCGCGGCGACGAGCCCATGCTCGTCAGGCCGCGCCGTGCGCACCCCGGGGCGGGCGGTTCAGTGGGCGTCGGGGTGCTGGTAGACGTCGGGTACGCCATCCCCGTCGGCGTCCATCCGCTCGCGTTGCGCCACCCTCCGGTACGTCGCGTTGCGGCGGCTGAGCACCGTGGCGGCCAGCCCGGCGGAGATCACCGAGCCGAGCAGTACGGCGACCTTGACCCGATCGTCGGCGGTGCTGCCCGCCCCGAAGGCCAGGTCGCCGATGAGCAGCGAGACGGTGAACCCGACGCCGGCCAGCAGGGCGATCCCGAGCAGGTCGGTCCAGGTGATGTCCTCGTCGAGCTCGGCGCGGGTGAACCGGGCCAGCAGGTACGTCGACCCGAAGATGCCGATGCTCTTGCCGAACACCAGCCCGGCGACGATGGCGATCACGATCGGGTCGCGCAACAGGGCACCCAGGTCGGTGCCGCGCACTGTGACACCGGCGGCGAACAGGGCGAAGATCGGCACCGCGAGGCCGGCCGACACCGGCCGCCAGCGATGCTCCAGGCGCGCGGCGAGGCCACCCTGGTCCGCTCCCGCGTCGGCGGTGGCCGGCTGGCCGCCGCCGCGCGGTCGGCGGGCGAGCACCGGGACGGTGAAGCCGAGCAGGACGCCGGCCACCGTGGCGTGCACGCCCGAGGCGTGCATCAGGGTCCAGGCGGCGACCGCGAGGGGGATCAGTGCCCACCACCAGGTACGCCCCCGCTGCACCAGCACCGCGAAGAGCGCGATCGGCGCCAACGCGGCGAGCAGCGCGAGAGGTTGGAAGTCGGCGGTGTAGAAGATCGCGATGATGGTGATCGCGAACAGGTCGTCGACCACCGCGAGGGTGAGCAGGAATGCGCGCAGGCCCTGCGGCAGATGTGAGCTGACCACGGCGAGCACGGCGAGCGCGAAAGCGATGTCGGTGGCGGTCGGAATGGCCCATCCGCGCAGGCCGTCGCCGCCCGCGCTCAGCACCACCGCCACGTAGATCAGCGCCGGCAGCAGCATTCCGCCGAGTGCGGCCGCCACCGGCAGCGCGGCCCGGCGCGGGTCGCGCAGTTCCCCGGCGACGAACTCCCGTTTGAGTTCCAGGCCCACCACGAAGAAGAAGATGGCCAGCAGGCCGTCCGCCGCCCAGGTGGCCACGTCCAGGTCGAGGTGCCAGGGGGCGCCCGGCCAGGGCACGGCGTGGCTGAGCCGGGTGTACGAGTCGGACCACGGGGAGTTGGCCCAGATCAGCGCGAGCACGGCGCCGGCCAGCAGCAGCGCGCCACCGACGGTTTCGGTGCGGAGCACGTCGGCCAGGTGCCGGGCCTCCGGCCAGGACGACCGGGAGAACAGCCGGGTCTTCGGCGGGCGTGGCCCCGATGGCGGGGTGTGGGAGGTCATCTGCGGGCTCACCTAGGGGAGTCGGGACGGCAAAAATCCACTCGCCGACCAGGCTTCCCGGCACACCGTTGTCAACCCTATCCGGCGCCTCGGGCGGGGCGACGGCCGGGCCGAACGGCTGCCGTCCGATCGGCCCGGCGACTTTTTCCCGGTTGTCGCCGCTGCCGAATGGGTGTTTGTCGGGTTGGTCAAGCGGGCGCGCATCACGTCACCGGAAAATGCATAACTCCGGACATAAGGCGTATGAGCCGCTTTAATGGTTTCACGAGTTTAGAGACGACCTTGGGGGTTTTCGTGAAGTTCTTTGGCGTAACCGGACCGACACGGAGGCGCTCCTGATGGACCTGCTCCGCCAATTGCGCCATGTGCGTCGGCACTGGTGGGTCGCACTGGTCACGGTCATGGTGGCCCTCGGCGTCTCGGCGTTCGTGACCGTACGGGCCCAACCCCGGTACGTCGCCTCGGTGACCTTCTTCGTCACCACCCCCAACTCGGGCGTCACCGACGCCTACCAGGGCGGGCTCTTCCTGCAACAGCGCGTCAAGTCGTACGCCGACCTGCTCAGCAGCGACCGGCTGGCGCAGAGCGTGGTGGCCGAAACTCCGGTCGGCCTCACCGCCGACGAGGTGCAGCGCCGGGTGAGCACCTCCACCGAGACCGGCACCGTCCTGCTGCGGGCATCGGTCACCGACACCGACCAGACCCGCGCGTTGCGGGTGACGGAGAGCCTCGCCAGCAAGTTCGTCGAACTCGTCCAGAAGGTCGAGACGACGCCGGAGGGCAAGGCACCCATCAAGATCGAGGTGGTGAGTGGCCCGCGGGTCAGCGCCAACCCCGTCTCGCCGCAACCGGTGCGCAACCTCACCCTCGGTGGTCTGATCGGCCTGATCCTCGGCATCGGCCTGGCGATCCTGCGCGGCGTCGCCGACGTCCGACTGCGCGACGCCGCCGGACTGCAACGCGCCACCGGCAGCCCGCTGCTCGGTGAGATCCCGTTCGAGGCCAACGCCCGCAGCGCCCCGCTCATCGTGGGCGACGCCGCGACCTCGGCGCGGGCCGAGGCGGTCCGCAAGCTGCGCACCAACCTGCGTTTCGTGGACGTCCACGAGCCGGCCCGGGTCATCGCGGTGACCAGCGCCCTGCAGGGCGAGGGCAAGACCACGCTCTCCTGCAACCTGGCCATCGCGCTGGCCGAGGCGGGCTGGCGGGTGCTGCTGGTCGACGCGGATCTGCGCCGACCGAAGGTCGACGACTACCTGGGCCTCGACGCCGGCGTCGGCCTCACCGACGTGCTGGTGGGCGACGTGAAGGTGGGCGACGTCGTGCAGCGCTGGGGAGACAAGTCGCTGTTGGTACTGCCCAGCGGGTCCGCCCCGCCGAACCCGAGCGAGCTGCTCGGCTCGAAGGCCATGTCGGACCTGCTGCTGGCGCTGCGCGAGTCGGCGGACATCGTGATCATCGACACCGCGCCGCTGCTCGCCGTGACCGACGGCGTGGTGGTGGCCGTGCAGGCCGATGGCGCGCTGTTGGTGACCCAGCAGGGCCGTACCTCACGCACCCAGGTCGCCGCGGCGGCCCGGTCACTGCACTCGGTCTCGGTCCGGCTGCTCGGCTGTGTGCTGAACATGGCCAAGGTGGCCAAGGCTGAGGCTTACCAGTACGAGGCCTACCGGGTGGTCGCCTCGGCGACCGGAGCCTCGGTGCCGGCCGACCGGGCCGCGTCCGGCCGGCCCAGCGAGACCATCACCGGGGTCAACGGCGGCGCCGACCACACCC
>NZ_JAGPXZ010000392.1:0-5676 GCF_018070305.1 Micromonospora sp. M51
GTGACGGACGTGGCGATGGTCGCCGCCGGCATCACCCGCACCGGCCTGGAACTGGTCTGCCCGGTCGCCGAGCCGGCCGCGGCCGACCTGGGCCGCTCGGCCGGCATCACCCGATCGGCGGCGGCCGTGCGGATCGCCCTGGACCGGGTCGGGCCCGGCGCGGTCTGGGTGGTCGGCTGCGCGCCCACCGCGCTCGTCGAACTGCTCACACTGCACGCCGCACCGGCGCTGGTCGTCGGCCTGCCGGTCGGCTTCGTGGGCGCCGCCGAATCGAAGGCGGCGCTGCGGGCCAGCGGCCTGCCCGCCGTGTCCAACGTGGGCGAGAAGGGCGGCTCGGCGGTCGCCGCCGCCGCCCTCAACGCCCTGCTCTACGTCGAGGAGAAGTCATGACCGGATTGGTCATCGTCGGGCACGGTACGCGCAGCGCGGCCGGGGTCGACCAGTTCGCCGCTCTCGTCGAGCGGGTCCGTCGTCGCGGTGACCTCGGCGACGTCGAGGGCGGCTTCATCGAGCTGTCCCGCCCACCGCTGACCGACGCGGTCGGCGCGCTGGTCGCGCGCGGGCACCGGGCGCTCGTGGCGCTGCCGCTGGTGCTCACCGGCGCCGGCCACGGCAAGGGCGACATCCCCGCCGCGATGGCCCGGGAACAGCAGCGTCACCCGGGGCTCAGCTACCGCTACGGCCGTCCGCTCGGCCCCCACCCGCTGCTGCACGACGCCCTCGAACAGCGCATCGACGCGGCACTGACGGCTGCCGCCTCGGCCGGTGCCGGCCGGGCCGGCACGGAGGTGGCCGGTGCCGATCGGGCCGGCACGTGGGTGGCGTTGATCGGGCGGGGGTCGACCGACCCGGACGCCAACGCCGAGGTCGCCAAGGTCGCCCGGCTGCTCTGGGAGGGGCGCGGCTACGCGGGCGTGGAGCCCGGGTTCATCTCCCTCGCCCAGCCGTCGGTGCCGGCCGTGCTGGAGCGGCTGCGCCGTCTCGGCGCGCGGCGGATCGTCGTCGCGCCGTACTTCCTGTTCGCCGGGGTGCTACCGGACCGGATCGTCGCCCAGTCGGCGGAGTTCGCCGCCGCCCACCCCGACCTGGACGTGCGGGTCGCCGACGTGATCGGCGACTGCGACGCGCTCGCCGACCTGGTGCGGGAACGCTACGCCGAGGCGCTGGGCGGCGACATCCGGATGAACTGCGACACCTGCGCGTACCGGGTGCTGATGCCCGGCTTCGCCGACAAGGTGCGTCGCCCGCAACGCCCGCACGACCACCCCGACGACCCGATCGGCCACCACCATCATCACGGGCACGACCACCATGGGCACGACCACCACCACGACCACGGGTCGGTGGCGGTGGTCGGCGGCGGGCCCGGCCCCGACGACCTGATCACGGTACGCGGCAAGGCGCTGCTCGACGCGGCGGACGTCGTGGTGGTCGACCGACTCGCCCCGCAGGGGCTGCTCGCCGGGCTGCGCCCCGACGTGCTGGTGGTCGACGCCGCCAAGGTGCCGCGCGGCCCGTCGATGGCCCAGGAGGCGATCAACGAGGCCCTGGTGTCGCACGCCCGGGCTGGCCGCCGGGTGGTCCGGCTCAAGGGTGGTGACCCGTACGTCTTCGGGCGCGGCCACGAGGAGGTGCAGGCCTGCACGGCCGCCGGTGTGCCGGTGACTGTGGTTCCCGGGGTGAGCAGCGCGCTCGCCGCACCGGCCCTGGCTGGCGTGCCGGTCACCCACCGGGGCGTGGCGCACGACGTCACCGTCGTGTCCGGGCACCTGCCGCCCGGGCACCCCGACTCGCTGGTCGACTGGGCGGCGCTGGCCCGTACCCGGGGCACCGTCGTGTTGCTGATGGCAGTCGACACCATCGCCAAGATCGCGTCGGCGCTGATCGAGCACGGTCGCGCCCCGCAGACGCCGGTGCTCGCGGTGCAGGACGCCGGGCTGCCCGAGCAGCGGTCGGTGTCCGCCCGGCTGGACGAGATCGGTGCGTCGGCCGCCCGGGAGGGCATCCGTCCGCCCGCCGTCTTCGTCGTCGGCCCGGTGGTCGCGCTGTCGACCACCGGGCCCACGGTCTGACGGTCACTCGCTGCGGGCGGTCTCCGGACCGGTGATCCGTTCCAGCAGCGGCAGGGTGGAGGCGATGACGGCGAGGCAGGCCGCCAACCCGACGACGACGATCACGTAGAAGCCCGGCTGCGGCGCGACGAGCGTGTAACCCATCTGCGCCCGCAGGAACAGGTGGGCGGCGAGCAGACCCATGCCGATGGCGACCGCGGCGACGGCGAGCATCGGTACGGCGCTCTCCAACGCGACCACCCGACGCAGCACCCGTACCGGCGCTCCGCTGAGCCGCAGCAGGCTGAACGGGCGTCGGCGTTCGGTGAGGCCGCCGATAACGCTGACCGCGAGGCTGCACCCGCCGAGCGCGAGGCTGGCGATGATGATGACGTTGGCCAGTTGTTCCCAGCCGCGCAGCGTGTCGGCGAAGTCCGACTCGAAGTCGCCGGGCACGTTCGGCCCCACCCAGAAGCTCGGGAAGGCGACCTCCAGCACGGTGCGGACGCGCTCGACGGCGGCGGCGGAACCGTCGGTGCCGACGACCATCGACCCGACCGGTAGCCGCTGAAGCTCGTCGAGGGTGAACGACGCGGCGGGCCAGACCGTCGCGGGCGAGGCGGACTCCCGCCAGCGGCTGAGACCGATCGGCACCTCGATGACGCTCGCGCCGTCGGCGCACCGGCCGTACGGGAGGTCGGTGCACGCGATCAACCCGCCCTCGCCGCCGTTCGTGATGTCCGGGTCTTCCCGGACGGCGGTCGCGGACCGTACGCCGCTGATCGCCCGCAGCTCGGCGAAGAGCGGGTCGGGCACCGACGGCACCTTCTCGTCGAAGACGGTGGTCACCGTGCCCGCGTCGGTCGAGCCGATCGGGGCCGGACCGCGGTTGTCGATGATCGTGGTGATCACGCCGACGGCCACGCTCGTCACGAAGAGCGCGAGCATGATGCCGCTGATCGCCCGGAAGCCTGCCTTCGGGTTGTCGGCGAGACGCCGCGCGGCGATGAGGGTGGCGGGGCGGCTGGCGTACCGGGCCATCACCCGGGCACCGACCATCGTCAGCCAGGGGCCGGCGAAGATCAGGCCGAGCATGATGAGCAGCAGCCCGGGCAGGAAGACCGCCGCCTGGCCGTCGGACGTGGCGGGCCGGAAGCTGATGGCGAAGAACAGCACGGCGACGCCGAGCACCATCGGGATCAGTCGGTACGCGCGCGGCGCACGGGGGGTGACCCGGCGGGTGACGCCCAGCGGCGAGATCCGTACCCGACGCAGCGAGACCTGGGCGGCCAGCGCCGCGCCGGCCGGGACGCCGAGCGCCACCAGCAGGACGTCCAGCACGCCCAGTGACATGTCACTGGGGAAGAACGGCATGCCGGTGAACGGGATGCCCGCGAGCAGGTCGCGGAAGGCGTAGAACAGGCCGAAGCCGACGGCGGTGCCGGCGACGGCGGCGGCGGCCGCCTCCACCGCGGCGACCGTCGAGATCAGCCGGGGCGGCGCCCCGACCAGCCGCATCGCGGCGAAACGCTGCTCCCGGCGGGCGGCGCTGAGCCGGGTGGCGGTGCCGATGAAGATCAGTACCGGGAACAGCAGCCCGCCGGCGATCACGCCCAGGATGAGGTTCACCGCGGTCTCGGGAAGCGCTGGTTTGTCACCGACGTCGCTGACCTGCCTGGCGTCGGGCAGCTTGCCGACGCTGTCCGGGGTGCCGCCGACGATGGCGAGCAGGGTGTTCGGTGAGGTCAGCCCGGCGGGGGCGACGGTGCCGACGTCACGGCCCGGGTAACGGTCGCTCAACTGGTCGGCCGGGTGCGCGGCCAGCAGTTCCCGCAGCGCGGGCGAGGCGTAGAACTCGCCGGGACCGGGAGTGGTCGGGACGCCGGCCGGGGTGGGCGCGTTCGAGCCGGTGGCGGCCACGTCGATCCGGATGATCTGCTCGCCGTGGAAGTAGTCGTTTCGGGTCGACCACCACAGCGGGTCGGCGTCGCCGCCGGTCGAGGCGCTGGGATACACCGAGGCGTACCGGGTGAGCTGGGCGTCGACGGCGTTGACCCCGGCGAGTGTGGTCAGCAGCAGACCGCTGCCGACCGCGACGGCGGCGGCGATGACGATCAGGCGGGTGAGCGCCTCACGGCCGCCGGCCACGGCGAGGCGGAGCCCGAAGCGGATCATGAGGCGATCCGGTCCGGCGCGTTCACGCGCCCGTCGCGGACCATGACCTCGCGGTCGGCGTACGCGGCGATCCTCGCCTCGTGGGTGACCAGGATGACAGTGGTGCCCTGCTCGCGGGCGGCGCCGACCAGCAGGTCCATCACCTGCTCACCGGTGAGCGAGTCGAGCGCGCCGGTCGGCTCGTCGGCGAAGAGCACCTGCGGCTCGGCGACCAGGCCCCGGGCCAGGGCTACGCGCTGCGCCTGCCCACCGGACAACTCACCCGATCGGCGCTGTTGCATGCCGTCGAGGCCGAGGCGCTCGAACCAGGTGTACGCCCTGCGCAGCGCCTCGGTCCGGCGTACGCCGCTGAGCAGCATCGGAAGGGCGACGTTCTCGGCCGCCGTCAGCTCGGGGACGAGCTGGCCGAACTGGAACACGAACCCGAACCGGTCCCGGCGCAGGCTGCTGCGCTCGGTCTCGGCCATGGCGTGGACCTTGGCCCCGTCGAAGAGGATCTCGCCGGAGTCGGGCACCAGGATGCCGGCCAGGCAGTGCAGCAGGGTGGACTTGCCCGAGCCGCTGGGGCCCATGACGGCGACGATCTCGCCCGCGTCCACGGCGAGGCTGGCGCCGCGCAGGGCGGGGGTCTGACCGAAGGAGAATTCGACGTCACGCGCTTCGATCACGACGCTCACCGCCGCACCTCCTTCCGCAGGGCGTCCAGTCGGGCGCCGGTCATCTCGATCCACCGGAGGTCCGCCTCCAGGTGGTAGAGGCCGTGGTCGGCGAGCAGCGCGTCGACCAGGCTGCCGGCGCGCTTGATCTCGGTCAGCTCCCGCATCCGCCGCAGGTGCGCGCTGCGCTGGGTGTCGAGGTATTCGGCGGCCGGCCGGTCGAGCATCAGCGCGAGCACGACCTTGGCGAAGAGCACCGTCTGCAGGTGCGGCTCCGGGTCGACCGGCTGGGTCAGCCACTGCTCGACCTCGGTCGCCCCGACGTCGGTGATGATGTAGCGCTTGCGGTCCGGGCCGGAGCCGGGGGCGACGTCGCCGATCACCACCTTGCCGTCGCGGGCCAGTCGGCTGAGGGTGGAGTAGACCTGGCCGAACGGCAACGGCTTGCCTCGGCCGAAGAAGGCGTCGTAGTCGCGCTTCAGGTCGTAACCGTGGCTGGGCTCCCGTTCGAGGAGGCCGAGAAGAGTCAGTGGCACGCTCATGCCGGAAGACTACACCGAGGGTATACCTCGCGTATATACCCTCGGTGTGTTGTGGGTCGACGCCTGGTCGAGGCGTTGGTGGCGAGGCGATCGGGCTGGCGGGGTCAGCCGGTCAGGGCGCGGGCGACCGCGTACCCGGCGGTGGCCGCGGCGAGTCCGGCGGCCACGCTGCCCAGCACGTTGGCCAGGGCGAGCAGCCGGTGCCCGCCCCTGGGCAGCCGCAGTGTCTCGTAGCTGAAGGTGGAGTAGGTG
>NZ_JAGPXZ010000393.1:0-5667 GCF_018070305.1 Micromonospora sp. M51
GGCTCGCGGGTGATCGGGCAGGACATGCAGCGCGGCCCGCCCCGGCCGGAGCCCAGCTCGGACCCGGCGATCGGGATCACCTCGATGCCGGCCCGCTCGAGTTGGGCGTTCGTCTCGGTGTTGCGCTCGTAGCCGACGCAGAGCCGTGGGGCCAACGCGAGGGTGTTGTTGCCGTCGTCCCACTGCTCGCGTTCGGCGGTGACCGGATCCAGCCCGGTGTCGATGACCCGGAGCAGGTCGAGGTCCATCGCGTCGGCGGCGGCCCGCAGGAACGGTGCCGGCCCGTCCACCCGCGGGTCCTCGCCGTCCCCGCCGGCGATCACCGTGTACGCGGACAGCGTGCTCGCGATGTTGGGATACATCAGCACGGCATCCACGTCGACCATCGTGCACACGGTGTCCAGGTGCATGGTGGCGCGCTCCTGGGCGATCGGCACCACCAGGATGGTGTGGGCCAGCCCGGCGGCGAAGACCTGCCGGCCGAGGCGCTCGGCGCCGGCCGGGGTCGTCCGCTCGCCCACCCCGACCGCCAGCACCCCGGGTGCGAGCAGCAACACGTCGCCGCCCTCCAGGTGCTCCAGGCTGGGGCGGTAGACGAACTCGGTGCCGGCGAACCGGGGGTGGTGGCGGTAGATGGCGTCGGTCAGTGTGGTTTCGCGGCGGCGGGCCGGCATGGCCAGGCTGGTGACACCCACCCGGTCGCCGATCCACAGCGACGAGTCGCGGGTGAACAGCAGGTTGGGCAGCGGGTCGATGACGAAGTCGTGTCGGTCCATCAGCGTGTAGACCAGCCCACCCGGCCGCTCCGAGCTGATCCGCAACTCCTCGTGGGCCAGCCCGGCGGTGAGCACGTCGGCCAGGGCGGCCGGGTCCAGGTAGGAGAGATGGTCGGCGACCCGGGCGCGCAGGGTGTCGCCGAGCCGTGGGGAGCGCAGCACCTCCTCGGTCAGCTCGGCCCGGGCGTCCTCGACGGCGAGCGTCTCGGCCAGCAGGGTGGCCAGGTAGAGCACCTCCACGCCGCGCTCGCGCAGGGCGGCGGCGAACGCGTCGTGCTCCTCCTGGGCGCGTCCCACCCAGGGGATCGCGTCGAACAGGAGCGAGTCGTTGTTGCGTGGGGTGAGCCGGGCCAGTTCGGGGCCGGGCCGGTGCAGCAGTACGGTGCCGAGCCGCCCGACTTCACTGTCGACGTAGTGGGTCACTCCCGCAGCGTAGGGCAGGGTTTAGCGGCATCCGAGAAAAGAACTGTGGATGAATATGGCATTCATCCACAGTCACTCCGGCGTTCCGGCTTGCCGAACACCGGTAGTGGCAACGTAGGGTAGTGAGGACATAACTTCGAGGGACCTTTTGCCGGAGGTCGCGATGACTGTCTTTCCCGCACGACGAGCCGTACCGTCCGCTCGGGCACTGCCGCCCGTCGCGGTGCCACACCCCCGCGTCGAGGCGCCGGGGGTTCTGGAACCGGTCCGTCCGACACCGCTCGAATGGGCCCGCCGTCGTCGGGCCGAGCGGGGTGCCCGCCGCCTGGAGGCGGCCGGGGCACGGGCGTTGGGCCAACTCGACCATCTCGGGCCCGCCTGGCACGTGATCGAGTGGCCGCGCACAGACGTGACAGACGTGCTCGACCGCGGGCAGGACGACCGGGCCGGGTTCCTCGCCATCGGGCCGAGCGGTCTCTTCGCCGTGACCATCGCCGACCACGGCCGGGCCAGGGTGCTCGTCGCCGGCGACGTCGTGCAGATCAACGGCAAACGGCCCCCGTACGTGGCCGAGTCCCGCCGGGACGCCAAGCGGGCCAGCAAGGCCCTCTCCGACGCGGTGGGGCTGCCCGTCCCGGTGACGCCGGTGCTGACCTTCGTCGGCTCCGGCGTCATCAGCGTCTACGGCCTTCCGAAGGACTGCCTGATGGCCACCCACCGGGAACTGGACCGGTTGCTCGTGGCCGGAGGCAGCCGGATCAGCCCGGCCACCGCCGAAAAGCTCTCCCGGGTCGCACAGCACCCCAGCACCTGGCTGAACGGCACGTACCGTCCAACGGCCGACTACCGGTGGTACGACGAGGGCCGAACGGCCGCTGACAAGCCGGCCCACCGCCGGTAACGTCACCGGCGACGCCACGCGGCTCCGGTCCCCCTTCACCTCACCGGTCTCCGCGCCGTCGCCGGTCGCCTCGGTCAACCCCGCGCGGCCCGGTGACCCGGTGCGCTCGGTGATTCCGTCGGCGACCCGCTAGCGTGGACAGTCGATCGGTGCACATAGGAGGCGCGGTGGCCCACGTCGAACTTTCGCTCTCGGAAGCGTTCGTGCCGGCGGCGCGGGCCTCGACAGAGCCGGAGTCCGACAACGTCGGCCAATGGTCGTCGACAGTCTCCCGGGCCGATGAGCCGTGTCTGCTGATCGACGCCGACACCCGGGTGGTGGCGATCTCCACGGCCGGCTGCGACCTGCTCTGCCTCGGCGAGCCGGACGGGCTGATCGGCCGACCGCTGCTCGACGGCGGGCTGCGCCTGCTCGACTTCACCGCCAACCGGGGCGAGCTGACCGAAGCCGAGATCGACAAGATCCCGCCCCTGCTGGCGCTCTCCTCCGGCCGGCTGGCCCGTGGGCTGCTCCGGGTGCAGGCCGCCTCGGCGAACAGCTCCGACGCGACAGTCGACGCGATCTCCACCCCGCTGCTCACCGACGGCACCGTGGCCGGTTCACTCACCTTCTTCTCCGAGGTCTGACCTGCGGCGGAGTGTGTCGTGTGCCGCACGCGGCGTTGCCCGGGCGGGCCCGCCGGAAGGCCGTAGGGTGCCTTCATGCTCGATATCGCCCTGTTGCCGGGGGAATACGCTGTGTGCCGGATGGCCGCCGGCAGCACCCTGCCGTACGCGCTGTCGAGCGGGCTGCGCGGCGCTGACGTGGTGACGGTGAGCTGGACCTCCGACGGCATCTCCGTGATCTGCCCGATCGACCGGGCACCGGCACAGGCCGTACTGGAGACGACCTGGCGTTGTCTGCGGGTCAGCGCCCCGGTGGCGCTGGCCGGCGCCGGCAGCCTGGCCGCGCTCGTCGACCCGCTCGCCGAGGCCCGGGTCAGCGCCGTCACGTTCTCCACGTTCGACACCGACTATCTGCTGGTGCCGACCGTCCGGCTGACCGAGGGAACGGCGGCCCTCCAGCGTGCCGGGCACCGCGTCACCGGTTGACCTTCACCCGATCGGCCGCTCACCCTACGATGGGCTCGGCCACCCCGGCCGCGACGAATTCTCCGATGTCCCGAGGATCGGCCCGTGCCGTTCACCCCACCCCACCCCGCTCCCCCCGCACCGCAGGCGACGATTCACCCCCCACCGGCGACTGACGAGCGAGCAGCGCATCGCGTACCCACGCCGGCCATCACCCGGGTCCTGCCGATGGTGCTCGCCGTCGCGGTGCTGGCCGGCTGCGGTGCCCCACCCGGGCTGGGAGAGCCGACGGGCGTGGCCACGCACACCGCGAGCCCGACGACACCCGCCCCGAGCACCGCACCCACGACCACGCCGCCCACCGCACCGCCGCTCGCCACTGTGACGCCCACCGCGGACGCCGGGTTGGTCGCGACCGCGTGCCGCAACGGGCCGACCGGGCAGCGGGTGCTGCAACTCTTGCGCGGCCAGGCCGGAGTGCTTCCAGCGAACGTCCGGGTGCGGGTCCGCACCGGGCCACTCTGTGCCGGCGACTGGCAGTTCACGGTGCTGGAGGTGAGCGGGCACGAGGAACTCCAGGTGGTCACCCGGGGCAGGGCCAGCGCCCCGGTGCTGGTACCCGCCGGCACCGACGTCTGCACCGTCGAGGTACGCGCCGTCAGTCCGGCCGGGATCCCCACCCAGGCCTGTGACGCCGGCCCGGCCAACGGGCCAGGTGCGTAGGCTGATCGGCATGCCGGGAACACCGCCGACGCGATTCGTCTACCTGGGGCCGGAGGGCACCTTCGCCGAACAGGCCCTGCGCTCCCTGCCCGCCGCCGAGCGCGGCACCCGTACACCCGCCCGGAGCGTCGGCGAGGCGCTGGACAGCGTCCGGGCCGGCGACGCCGACGCCGCGCTGGTGCCACTGGAGAACTCGATCGGCGGCGCGGTGGGCGTCACGCTGGACGAGATGGCCGAGGGCGAGCCGTTGGTGATCACCCGGGAGGTGGTCCTGTCGGTGGAGTTCGTGCTCGCCGCGCGACCCGGCACCTCGCTGACCGAGATCCACACCGTGGCGGCCCACCCGCAGGCGTCCACCCAGTGCCGGGGTTGGCTGCGCGACCACCTGACCGACGCCGTGGTGGTCGATGTGCTCTCCAACGGCGCGGCCGCCGCCGGTGCCGGCACTGGCGAGTACGACGCGGCGATCTGCGCGCCGATCGGCGCCTCCGGGCACCGGCTCACGACACTCGCCGACAAGATCGCCGACCACCCTGACGCGGTGACCCGGTTCGCGCTGGTGTCCCGCCCCGGGCCGCCCCCGCCGCCGACCGGTGACGATCTCACCTCGCTCGCGGTCTATATCGCCCACGACCGGGTCGGCGCGCTGCTGTCCGTGCTGATGGAGCTGGCCGTCCGGGGCGTCAACCTGACCCGGATCGAGTCCCGTCCGACCGGCGAGGCGCTGGGCCGCTACGTCTTCTTCCTGGACTGCACGGGCCACGTGGCCGACGTACGCCTGGGCGAGGCGTTGCAGGGGCTCCGTCGGGTCTGTGCCGACGTCCGCTTCCTGGGCTCCTATCCCCGGCACCGATGGGCCGGGACGGCGGGCCAACGCCCGGTCCCCGCGCCGGCGGGCCTCTCCGACGTCGACTACGCCGACGCGGCGGCCTGGCTGACCCGACTACGTACCGGTGAGCTGACCTGACCGGCCGGGCGCCCCCGAGGACCGGGAGCGCCCACGCCGCCGTGGACGGCTCAGCGCCGCTGTGGTGGTCAGCTCAGCGCCGCCGTTGTGGTCAGCTCAGCAGGCCGCCGAGCAGGCCGCCCTCCTGCTGCTGCTGACCGCTGCCCATGACCGGCGGCTCCTCGGACGGCTGCACCACGACGAAGCCCTGACCGGCGAAGCTCATGGTGAACGACTCACCGGTGCGACGGCCGAGCAGGGTTCCGAGGCCGAGCTGCTCGGCCCGGTGGTAGCCGGTCTGGAGGTTGGCCGACCAGCAGACGGCGGCCTGCGGGTCGACGTACGTCGGGGCGTCCACGTTGAGCACGACCGGGGTGCCCTTGGTGGTGATGGCGATCCGTCCGTAGCCGCTGAAGACACAGTTGAAGAGGCCGGACGATGACGCCATCCCGGCACCGCCGACCATCCTGATGTCGTACTGGAGGGTGGAGTCGAAGGCGAGCACGCTGCTGCCGTTGATGGAGAGGGCGTCGCCCGGCTCCAGGTCGATGATGTGCACGTCCTTGGCCAGCTCGGCGAGGAAGACGTCACCCTGGCCGGAGACCTTCATCAGCGGGACACCCTCGCCGGTGAGCTTCTGCTTGAGGAACTTGCCCAGCCCGCCCGAGCCCAGCGCCTGGAACTGCACATTGCCCTGGTAGGCGACCATCGACCCGACCCGGGCCATCGCCTCGCCGTTGAGCTCGATCTTCAACATCTTGGAGTTCTGCAACCGCATGCCGGGCTGCGCGGACTCCTTCTCCAGATTCTCCGTGGAGAACAGCTCGC
>NZ_JAGPXZ010000394.1:0-5629 GCF_018070305.1 Micromonospora sp. M51
GGGTGGCGAGCACCCGGTCGAAGGCGGTCGGGGTGCCACCGCGCTGGATGTGACCCAGCACCACGGTGCGGGCCTCCTTGCCGGTCTTGGCCTCCAGCTGCTCGGCGAGCCACTGGCCGATGCCGCCGAGGCGGACGTGGCCGAAGGAGTCGAGCTCCTGGTTGGCGAGCACCATCTGGCCGTCCAGCGGCTGGGCGCCCTCGGCGACCACGACGATCGGGGCGTACTGGTGCTGGAAGCGCTTCTCGACGTAGCCGGCCACCTGGTCGACGTCGAACTGGCGCTCGGGCAGCAGGATCACGTTGGCGCCGCCGGCCAGGCCGGCGTGCAGGGCGATCCAGCCGGCGTGGCGGCCCATCACCTCGACGACCAGGGTGCGGTGGTGGCTCTCCGCGGTGGTGTGCAGCCGGTCGATGGCCTCCATCGCGATGTTGACAGCGGTGTCGAAGCCGAAGGTGTAGTCGGTGGCACCGAGGTCGTTGTCGATCGTCTTCGGCACGCCGACGACGTGCACGCCCAGCTCGTAGAGCTTGGTGGCCACGCCGAGGGTGTCCTCGCCGCCGATCGCGATCAGCGCGTCCACGCCCTGGGCGGCGAGGTTGTCCTTGATCCGCTCGACGCCGTTCTCGATCTTGAACGGGTTGGTACGGGACGAGCCGAGGATGGTGCCGCCGCGGGGCAGGATGCCGCGGACGTCGGCGATGTCCAGCGGCCGGGACAGACCCTCCAGCGGGCCCTTCCAGCCGTCCCGGAAGCCCACGAACTCGTGACCGTAAGTGGCGACGCCCTTGCGGACCACCGCCCGGATGACCGCGTTGAGACCGGGGCAGTCGCCGCCGCCGGTGAGCACGCCGATACGCATGATCCGCTCATCCTCCTGGAGCATCAGGTAAAGCCCGATTTGCCCCAGGATATGTGTCAGGTCAGACCATCGGCGCCGTTGCCGGCCCGGGGCGGGCCGTCACTGCGCACTGTAGTCGGCCCGCCGGTACGACGACAGCGCGCCCCGGCCACCCACCCCCGGTCAGTAGGTCACCTCGTGGTTCTCGCCGAGCTCCGGTGGCCGGCCGGTGACGGCGGACTTCGCGTAGCCGAGCAGGTTCACCACGGTGCTGCTCGGCGAGTCCCAGTACTCGGCGGAGCTGGCGTGCACCTTGATCAACGTCAGCCCTGGGGTGTCCAGCCCATCCGGGAACCACACCTTGAGCAGCGGGTTCCACAGCTGCTCGGCGCGGGCCCGGTCGAACCCCTCGGTGGCGGTGCCGGAGATCGACACCCAGGCGTTGTGCTTCTGGTCAGAGAAGGCGATGTTGACCTCCGGGTTCACCCGGATCTGGCGGACCTTGGCCGAGTCGGCAGAGGCGAAGAACCACAACTCACCGTCGAACTCGGCCTCCTGGAGCCCCATCGGCCGGCTGACCTGCCGCCCGTCCAGAGCGGTGGTGGTCAACATGCAGATCCGCGCG
Source organism: Micromonospora sp. M51 (assembly GCF_018070305.1). Taxonomy (NCBI): domain Bacteria; kingdom Bacillati; phylum Actinomycetota; class Actinomycetes; order Micromonosporales; family Micromonosporaceae; genus Micromonospora; species Micromonospora sp. M51. Next base: position 1,467 of record NZ_JAGPXZ010000394.1, read on the forward strand.
GCACGGGCCAGGCCGGTGACCCGGGCGCGCGCCTCCGCGGCGCTGGTCGGCTGGTCGCTCATGGCAATCTCCCTCGGCTCGGCTGGTCGAACCGTTGCCCGGGACAGAACCGGTCAAACCTAACGGCGGCGTGGCCACCACTAGCGGGCGGTCATCGCCCGCCAGCGGGCCAGATTGTGCCGGGCATCGACCAGAGCATCGTGCCGGGCCGCGTCCGCGTCCGGCAGGGGCGGCCTACCCCGGTCGTCCCAGAGCTGCCGCAGCTCCTTGGTGTAGCGGGGAATCTCCCGGGGCAGGGCCGGCATCGCACCCCAGAGCTGGGCGAGCACCACGTGGTCGTACGCGGCGAACCAGGCCCACAACTCCAGCTGCTCCCCCGGCCGGTCCCGGATCGGCTCGATGAGGAAGTCGTACAGGTCGTCGCGGATGCGCTCGCGCGAGCGCCAGGCCCGGTCCGCCGGGGATGGCAGCTTGTCCAGCACGTTGCGGCGGACCCAGGGCACGGCGCGGGAGTCGTCGAACTCGGTGGAGACCGCGTAGAACTCGCGGCCGTACTCGTCGACGACACCGATCGAGACGAGGTCGACCGTCGTGCCGTCCTCGATGAACTCGCAGTCGTAGAAGTAGCGGTAGACCATTCCGGGCATCTTCGCCCACCGCCGCTTCATCGTCCCCGGCGGGGCCCACCCCGCGCCCCGGCGACACCTTGTGAGTGGCGCGTCGCAGCTCGTGACGGTCACGGAAGTGCTTCGAGGGGTGTACAGCAAGCGACCGGACCGTCATGATCTGATGTGTACCGCTACCGGACGCCGAATCGGTGTCAGTTCACCTTGTCGGGGCCCATCAGGTTCGCCCGGTGAGCGAGTTGTGGTCCATGACCGGGGGAGGGGTTGGGCCGTGGAGGTTCGCCTGCCAGAGCCGGGTGACGCGCTCACGGGTGTGGAGATGTTCGCTGGGCTGGAGCCCGAGGTGCGGCAGCGCGTCATCGCCGCCGCTGTTCCACGTACCTATCGCAAGGGCCAACTGCTCTTCGTGGAGAACGACCCCGGCGAGTCACTGATAGTGCTGCGCCGTGGCGCGGTGGCCGTGTTTCGGACCGCGCCCACCGGCGAGCGGGCCGTGCTGTCGGTTATCCGTCCGCCGGACGTGCTCGGCGAAGTCTCCCTGCTCGACGCGTCCACCCGGTCCGCCTCGGCGGAGGCCATCGAGGACTGCGCGGCGCTCGCGCTGTCGCGGGGCGCGTTCATGGAGTTGGTGCACTCCAACCCCCGCATCCTGGACGCGGTGATGCGCTCACTGGGCGGGTTGATCCGCCGGCTCACCGAGCAGAACGCCGACCACGTCTTCCTCGACCTGCCCGGTCGGGTGGCGAAGACGCTGGTCCGGCTGGCCGGCGAGAGCCAGGCACCGATGATCACGATCGAGCTCAATCAGAGCCAGCTGGCCGAGATGGCCGGTGGTTCCCGGCAGAGCGTCAACCAGGCGATCGGCTCGTTCGCGAGTCGCGGCTGGCTGCGTACCGAGGGTCGTCGGATCGTGGTGACCGACGTGGCCGCGCTGCGTCGGCGCGCCGGCATGAACGACCGCTAATCGGTCGGCCGGCACCGGGCGGCTGCACGACGGGTGCGGCCGGCGGACCGAGGGCCCACCGACCGCACCCGGGCGATCAGTTCTCCGTGCTGTCGGCCGGCGGCGCGCCCGGCCCCGGACCGATCTTCTTCGGATCGGTCGGCTTACCAGCCGTGGACGTGCTCGACGAGGTGGTCGTGGTCTCCCCCGACCCGCCCGACTGACCCTCAGGCTCTTCCACCATGCCCTGCTCCTCCAGTTCGGCGAGAGTGACAGCATCGACGTCGATCGTGTCGCCCGGAGCCCACTGTGTGCCACCCGGATCGGTCCACGAGGCGGACAATCGTACTTGCACGGCACTCTCCCTGACATGAAACTTCCTGGTACGGAACACTAACCCCGGCCGATCGACGACGTTGCCCGTCCACCCGTCGGTTACCCGACTGGCGGGTCAGCCGCGATACTGGCCCCTCTCGCCCACGGAGCTGAACATCGACCTCAAGTGTGGACACTGCGCCCGCGCGGCCGGGCCGGACGACCGCTTCTGCGGCGGCTGTGGCCAGCCGCTCGGCGTCAACTGTGCGCACTGCGGGCACGCCAACAGCACCGAGGTCAACTTCTGCACCAGCTGCGGTCAGCCGCTGCGCGACCACGTCGTCGTGGTGCAGGAGGACCGGCGTCAGGTCAGCGTCCTCTTCGTCGACATAGTGGACTTCACCAGGTACGCGGAGCAGGCCGACCCGGAGCAGGCCCGCAGTCTGCAGCAGACCTACTTCGCCACGGTGCGCCGGATCGTGCACCAGTACGGCGGGGTGGTCGAGAAGTACATCGGTGACGCAGCGATGGCGCTGTTCGGCGCGCCGGTGGCCACCGACAACGACGCGTTGCGGTGTGTGCGCGCCGGCCTGGAGCTGCAGCGGAGCCTGGCCCGACAGCCCGCCGGTCCGCAGCCGCCGCTGGGCTTCCGGGTCGGCATCGCGACAGGCGAGGCCCTGGTCGACCTCTCCGCCACCCGCGACGGTGGGCAGGCGTTCGTCACCGGAGACGTGGTCAACACGGCCTCCCGCCTGCAGGGGTTCGCCCCACCGGGCGGTGTCGTCGTCGACGAGAGCACCTGGTCGGCCACCCGGCACGAGATGGAGTACGCCGACCAGCCACCGGTCACCCTGCGCGGCCGGTCCGCGGTGTGAGCCGGATCTGGCTGGCCGTCCAGGTCCGACCGCACCGGGACCCGCGCGGCGCCGAGCTGACCCCGATGGTGGACCGGGAGCACGAGCGCGGCCTGCTGGTCAACGCGCTGCACCGGATGGTGACCGAGCGGACCTCCCAGTTGGTGACGGTGTTCGGCCCGGCCGGTGTGGGCAAGAGCCGGCTGCTGCGCGAGCTGGCCCGCAACGCCGGCAGCATGCCCGGCCCACCGGTCACCTGGCTCGTCGGGCAGTGCCCGCCGTTCGGCGAGAACGTCACCTGGGCCGCACTGTCGGACATCGTGAAGACCTGGGTGGGCGTGCCGGAGGTCGACGACCCGGCCGCGCTGCGCGAGCGGCTGCGGGCCCGGCTGGCGCAGCTCGCCGACCCGCACGCGACCCGGCTGGCCGAGGCGCTCGGGCCGCTGATCGGCGTACCCGGCGAGCGGCTCACCCCCGGCGAGACCGAGGCGGCCTGGCGGCGCTTCCTGCTCGCCCTGGCCGCCACCGGTCCGACCGTGCTCGCCTTCGAGGACATGCACTGGGCGGACCAGGCGATGCTCGCCTTCGTCGAGCAACTCGGCGCGACGGCGCGCGGCATACCGCTGCTGGTCGTCGCGACCGCCCGCCCGGAACTGCGGGAACGGCACCCGGCCTGGACCGGCACGATCAGTGGCGCGATGTCCATCTCGGTGCCGCCGATGCACGACACCGACATCGACACGCTCTACTCGCTGCTTCTCGGGCAGTCGACGCTGCCCTCCGCCTCGCGTACCCCGCTGATCGAGTTCGCCGACGGCAACCCGCTCTACGCCCAGGAGTACGCCCGGATGCTGCTGGATGGTGGCCTGCTCGACGGCGTCGACTCGGTCGCCCGCCCCGACCTCGACGGCGGCCCGGAGATGCCCCGCACCGTGCAGGCGGTCATCGCGAACCGGCTGGACCTGCTGGACCCGGCCGACCGGGCGGTGCTCCAGGCCGCCGCCGTGGTCGGCGTGGTGTTCTGGGCCGCGCCGGTGGCGATGGCGCTGGGGCGGCCGGTGGAGTGGGTCGAGCGCGCGCTGGACCGCCTGCAACGTCGCGACCTGGTGTACGAGCAGAGCACGTCGACGATGCCCGGTCAGCCCGAGTACCGGTTCCGGCACATCCTGGTGCGCGACGTCTGCTACCAGCGGCTACCCCGGGCCGAACGGGTGCTGCGTCACCAACGCACCGCCGACTGGATGGCGCAGCTCACCGACGGCCGCCAGTACGACCTGGCCGAGGTGCTGGCCCACCATCGCTGGGCGGCACACGAGATCGCCCGCACCGTCGGGCTGGACACCGCCCCCTACGCCCCGCCGGCTCGGGCCGCGCTGCACCGGGCGGCCCGCCGGGCGTACGAGCTGCACGCGCTGGACACCGCCG
>NZ_JAGPXZ010000395.1:0-5623 GCF_018070305.1 Micromonospora sp. M51
AACTGACCTCGACCCAGCTGTCCACCTACTTCGTCGGCTACAGCGAGGTGGCCGACATCGCCGCCGCCCGCCCGGACGGGGTGTCGGTCCGCGACTGGCACGACGCGATGCTCGCCCACGACTGCCCGCCCCCGCGCCACCTGCGCACCCTGCTCGGTCTCTGAGCAGGGCCGCCGCGCGGGCTCGGCGCCGCCGTCGGTCACCGTCGCGTCGATGTGCCGGCGCGAGATGGCGTACGCGGGCAGCAGTTGCGCCGGACGCGGGCCCGCCGGGCGGTGCGCCCGACCTGGGCTCGGCCGGCTCGGTCAGGAGCCGCCGGGGCGGCGGTCGACGACGCCGGCACCGGCGGGCGGCTCGAACGCGTCCTCGTCGACGGTCGCGGAGTAGTCGCTCAACGCCAGCTCCACCGGCTTGCCGTCGCCCGGCCCGGTGAAGCTGCCGAGCACGCCCTCGGTGGTCACGCAGGCGGTGAAGTCGCCGGACGAGCTCTCCACCGCCACGCAGGCGGCGTGGTGCCCGGCGACCGTGGTGTCGCTCTGCTTGATGACCGCCTGCGGGTCGAGCGCGGCGGCGGTGAGCAGGCCGACCACCACCGGCGGCGTGACGAGGCCCTGCCGGTTGGCCTCGCCGAACAGCGTCACGGTGGGCTTGCTGCCCGGGGTCGGCGGGGCGACCAGCGTGCACTCCGGGCGGGTGCCGGTTGTCGTGCACCGGGTGATGGCGTCCGGGGTGACGGTGAGTTGCCCGCCCGGGTAGGTGTACGTGGATCGCGCCGGGTCCTGTGCCTGCACGATCGCGGCGCGCTGGCCGCCGGGCAACTGGTAGGTGGCCGAGTAGGTCAACTCCAGTGCCCGGTCGAGCCGGGCGGCGAGATCGTTGACGAGTTCCGAGCGGCCCATGGCGACTCCGGCGTCCTCGAATGTCTGACAGCCGGTGACCGTGAGCGACGCGATGACCGACACGGCGAGCATGCGGAGGGTGGTCGAGGCGGCGGGCATGGCGACCAGCCTGGTGGATTTGGTCCGTGCAGCGCAAACCCGTTGCCGGTTGACGCCCGGAAATCCGGGAATGTCCGTCAACGCGGGGTGACCCGGGTGCGCGGGCGACGCCGTGCCCGTTCGCGCCGCCCGATACGCTGCGTTCAACACCTGCCTCAGCCGCACCGTCGCGGCCCACCCACGGACCGGATAACAACAACGAGGAGCGACTTAGTGGCAACCATCGAGGGAATCGTCGCCCGGGAGATTCTCGACTCGCGGGGCAACCCGACGGTCGAGGTCGAGGTCGGTCTGGACGACGGCACGGTAGCCCGCGCCGCCGTGCCCTCCGGCGCCTCCACCGGCGCCTTCGAGGCGATCGAGCTGCGCGACGGTGACGCCGACCGCTACCAGGGCAAGGGCGTGGAGAAGGCGGTCTCCAACGTCGAAGACAAGATCGTCGACCAGATCATCGGGTACGAGGCCAGCGAGCAGCGGCTGATCGACCAGAAGATGCTCGACATCGACGGCACCGACAGCAAGTCGGAGCTGGGCGCGAACGCCATCCTGGGGGTCTCCCTGGCGGTGGCGAAGGCCGCTGCCGGCAGCGCCGAGCTGAGCCTCTTCCGCTACCTGGGCGGCCCGAACGCGCACCTCCTGCCCGTGCCGATGATGAACATCCTCAACGGTGGCGCGCACGCCGACTCGAACGTTGACATCCAGGAGTTCATGATCGCGCCGATCGGCGCGCCCACGTTCCGGGAGGCGCTGCGCTCGGGCGCGGAGGTCTACCACGCGCTGAAGTCGGTGCTGAAGAAGAAGGGCCTCTCCACCGGGCTCGGCGACGAGGGTGGCTTCGCGCCGAACCTGCCGACGAACGCGGCGGCCCTGGACCTGATCGCCGAGGCGGTCGAGAAGGCCGGTTACCGGCTCGGCACCGACATCGTGTTCGCGCTCGACGTGGCGGCCACGGAGTTCTTCGACAACGGCACCTACACCTTCGAGGGCGCCGCGAAGTCCGCCGAGGAGATGAGCACCTACTACACGAAGCTGGCCGACGAGTACCCGATCGTGTCGATCGAGGACCCGCTGGCCGAGGACGACTGGAGCGGTTGGCAGACGCTGACCGCCTCGATCGGTGACCGGGTGCAGATCGTCGGCGACGACCTGTTCGTGACCAACCCGCAGCGCATCGCCCGCGGCATCGCGGAGAAGGCGGCGAACGCGGTTCTCGTCAAGGTCAACCAGATCGGTTCGCTGACCGAGACCCTGGACGCGGTGGACCTGGCCCACCGGGCCGGCTTCAAGTGCATGATGAGCCACCGTTCCGGCGAGACCGAGGACACCACCATCGCCGACCTGGCGGTGGCCACCGGCTGCGGCCAGATCAAGACCGGCGCGCCGGCCCGTTCGGACCGGGTCGCCAAGTACAACCAGCTGCTCCGGATCGAGGAGGAGCTGGCCGACGCGGCGCGCTACGCCGGCGCTGGCGCGTTCCCGCGCTACCGTTCGGCCTGAGACGCACGAAGCCTCGGGGGAGGGGTGTGACGATGCAGCAGCGCCGCACACCGGGTGGTCAGCGTCCCGCTCGCCGGCCGGGTCAGTCCGGCCGGCCGGGCGGCGGGCGCGCCACGCGGGGATCGGTCCGGGAGGCCGGCGTACGCGCCGAGCCGCGCGCCGCCGGTCGCGCGCCGGGTGCTGCCCGGGGCGCCGAGGGCGTGCGCTCCGCGAACCGTCCGGCAGCCGCTCGGCGTACCGCCGCCGGCGGTGCCGTGAAGCGGCTCGCCGCACCCCACCCCCGTGGCTTCACCGGTCGGGCCACGGTGCTGTTCGCGGTCCTGATCGCGCTCGCGCTGGCCTACACCTACCCGGTCCGGGTCTACCTGGACCAGCAGGCCGACATCGAGCGGATGGAGGCCGCCCAGGCGGCACAGGAGGCGGAGATCGCCAAGCTCGCCGCCGAGGCCGCCAACTGGAAGGACCCCGAGTACATCAAGACGCAGGCTCGGGAACGGTTCTTCATGGGCCGGCCGGGCGAGAAGATGATGGTGGTGCTGCACGACCCGGAGGGCGCCGCCCGGGACGCCGGGAAGCCGGCCGGCTCGGCCGCCCCGGCCGGGCCGGTGACCTGGTACGACACGCTCTGGTCGAGCGTGCAGGCGGCGGACAGCCAGCAGCCGGGCAAGTGAGCCACCGACCCACCGCACCGCACCGCACCGCACCAGGAGAGATGGCACCGTGACTGTCGTACCACCGTCGGAGCCGGCGGCGGATTCCGTACCCCTGCCGCAGCGCGAGCCGGCCACCGAGGCCGACCTGGCCGCGGTGGCCGCGCAGCTGGGCCGGACGCCCCGCGGCACCCGGGCGGTCGCCCACCGGTGCCCGTGCGGCCTGCCGGACGTGGTGGAGACGACCCCCCGCCTCTCCGACGGCACCCCGTTCCCGACCCTCTACTACCTGACCTGCCCCCGGGCCACCGCGGCGTGCAGCCGACTGGAGTCGGCGGGGCTGATGAAGGAGATGGCGGACCGGCTGACGACGGACCCGGAGTTGGCGGCCCACTACCGTGCGGCGCACGAGGACTACCTCACCCGCCGGGAGGCGATCGGCGAGGTGCCGGAGATCGCCGGCATCTCGGCCGGCGGGATGCCGGGCCGGGTGAAGTGCCTGCACGTGCACCTGGGCCACGCGTTGGGCGCCGGCCCCGGGGTGAACCCGTTCGGCGACGAGACGTTGGAGCTGGTCGAGCCCTGGTGGTCGACGGGGCCGTGCGTGGACGTGCCGGCGGGCGAATGAGCACGCCGACTGCGGATCAGATCACGGTACGGCGGGCGCGCACCGGGGATGTGCGGGGCATCCGGCGACTCGTCGACACCTACACCGACGACCGGCGGCTGCTGAGCAAGGCCACCGTCACCCTCTTCGAGGACGTGCAGGAGTTCCGGGTCGCGGTCCGGGCCGAGGACGACGTCGTGGTGGGCTGCGGGGCGCTGCACGTCATGTGGGAGGACCTGGCGGAGATCCGCACGGTGGCGGTGGACCCGTCCTGCCGGGGCCGGCGGATCGGTCACCGGCTGGTCGGTGAGCTGATCGACGCGGCCCGGGAGTTGGGCGTGGCCCGCATCTTCGTGCTCACCTTCGAGACCCGGTTCTTCGCCTCGTTCGGCTTCCGCGAGATCGACGGCGCGCCGGTGCCGCAGCCGGTCTACGAGCAGCTGCTGCGGTCGTACGACGAGGGTGTCGCGGAGTTCCTCGACCTGGAGCGGGTCAAGCCGAACACGCTGGGCAACACCCGGATGCTGCTGCGCCTGTGATCAGCCCTTGCGGGGGTGGGCGGCGAAGAAGTCCCACATCAGGTCGGTGGCGGACAGCCCCGCGGAGGTCGCGGCGAGTTGGCCCGCTGTCGCGCCCGGCCAACTGTGACCCATGTCGGCGAGGGTGTAGACGCTGACCTCGCTGCCGTCCGCGCAGCCCGCCACCGTGTGCGTCACGCCCGGCACCCCGGACGCCTTCGGGCTCGGCCGACAGTTGAGCCGCTGCTGCCAGGTCCGTATCCCGGTCTGGAAGATCGTGGCGTACCGGTCCTGACCGCCGATGAAGGTGATCACGGAGACCGGGCTCTTCGGCACGTAGCTGCCGGCCGTGGTCAACTCCCCGCTGTAGCCACCGCTGACCACCCCGATCGCGGCGAAGGTGCCGGTGCTCTCCACCGCCGCCCGGAAGCTCATGTCGCCGCCGTTCGAGATGCCGGTGAGGAACACCCGGTTCGGGTCCGCGTGCCAGGTCTGCACCAGATGGTCGGTGAGGGCGTCGAGGAAGCCGACGTCGTCGGCGCTGCCGCAGCAGATCAGAGCGTTGAAACCGCCGCCCTGCCCGTCGGGGTAGGCGACCAGCACGTTGTCCTTGTCGGCCCTGGCGTCCAGGCCCGCCAGCTCCCGCATCGCGGAGCCGGTGCCGGGATAGAAGTGCAGCGCGATGACCAGTGCGGGTGACCGGGTCGGGTCGTACCCTGCCGGCGCGTGCAGCAGGTAGGTGCGGTCGAGCCCGTTGTGTTTCAGGGTGAGCTGGTGGTCGCCGGCCGCCGGTCGTTCGCTCGACGCGGACGGCGCGGCTGGCGGGGCCGACGAGGGTTGCCCCCGCTCACTACAGGCTGCGGCCACGATCAGGAGGCAAAGCCCCGTCAACACCGCCACCGATCGCCGCACGCCGGTCACCCCCCGTCGACCCCGCCGTCCACACTGGAGATCCTTCGGCCGGTAAACAACCCTTTCGGTCCTGGCCGAAGGCGGGCAGGCTGGTGTCATGCTTCGCCTCCAGCTCGGGTCGGCCGACCTGTGCCGGGTGCGGTTCGCCGACCGGCTCCACCCGGTCGCGAACGCGCTGCTGGCCGGTCAGTGGCTGCGCGATCCCACTGTCGCGGCGCTGGCGCCGGCGCTGGCCGAGCGGGCGGTGGCGGCCGAGGGCACGCCTGCCGCCCAGGCTGCCACCGCGATCCTGCGGCACCTGCTGCCCGGCCAGGGGCGTCTGCCGGACTTCGTCACGCCCTTCGCCGGTCTGGAGTCGGTGGAGGCCGGCCTGGAGGCGATTCGGGCCACCCCGGCACGGCGGGTCCGCGCCGAGGTCACCATGGCGTACGCGGACACGCC
>NZ_JAGPXZ010000396.1:0-5602 GCF_018070305.1 Micromonospora sp. M51
ACACCGCGGGTGGCGGCGTCGGACCGGGCCCGCGCGTCGTCAGCGACCCCACCCACCCCGCCGGTCCGACGGGAGCCGAGCTCCTCGCCGACAGCCACCGCCCGGACCGCCCCGGTCCGGGCGTCGTGCAGCACCACCAACTGCTCGCCCTGCGGGTGACCGAAGGTGTCGTACGAGCGGAAGCCGTACCACTCGCCGACCAGGTGCCCGGCGGTGAGCACCATCCGCCCGCCGTCCAGCGGTGCGGCGGCCCGGGGCGGTGCGATCAGGCGTCCCTCGTACGCGGCCAGGAGCGCGGCGCGCATGGCGTCGACCGTGGCGGCGGCGTCCAGCGTGGCGGCGACCTCGGGGTCGGCGTAGAGCAGGGTCATGCTGGCGATAGTGCATGTTGAAGTCAGGTAGAGGTCAACGGAGCGTGGCGGTGGTCACCGCCACGGCGCCGGGGCGGTGCTAGCGTCGGACCCGGTGGCCGGATGCTCGTGGTCACTCCGGACGAGTGGTGGGCGTACCCGGTCAGGCCAAGACGCCCCGCGTGACGTGCAGACTCGACTCGTCCCGGCGCGGCAGCCCCGGGCGCTCCCGGTGAGGTGAACGATGGCCTGGCTCGTGCTGGTGATCTCAGGACTGCTGGAGACGGCCTGGGCGATCGCCCTGGACCGCAGCGCCGGTTTCAGCCGGCTGATCCCGTCCGTGGTGTTCGTGGTGACCCTGCTGCTGAGCATGGCCGGGCTGTCGTACGCGCTGCGGGACATTCCCGTCGGCACCGGCTACGCCGTCTGGGTCGGCATCGGCGCGGTCGGCACCGCACTGGTCGGGATGCTGACGCTCGGCGAGTCGGCGAGCCTGCCCCGGATCCTCTGCCTGCTGCTGGTGGTCGCGGGCGTGATCGGGTTGAAAATCTTCCACTGAGGTGTCCCGACGGCAGGCGTGACCGGCCCCACCAGTGGGTAGTGATCGATCTGTCACGACAGGCTCTCAACCGGAGGAAGACATGGCCGACATGCCGAGCACCGCCCGTCCCCGCAGCAACGCCGCCCGCATCGTCACCATCGTGGGTTTCGTCTTCGCGGTCCTGGCCCTGCTGCTCAACCCGATCATCTTCGGCGTACTCGGCGTCATCGCGGGCGTCGTCGGCGCCGTGCTGGGCGACAAGCCGCTGGGCTGGTACGCCGCCGTGGCGAGCGTCGTCGCCGCGATCATCAGCCTGGTGATCATCGGCGCGTTGATCAACAACTGACCTCTTCCCCGTCACGGGCCCGCCGGCTACCGGCGGGCCCGTCGTGCGTCCGGGGTCGGCTGTCGGTCAGTCCACGTCGCCGCGCAGGCCGCCCAGGACCTCGTCCAACTCGTCCGGCTTGACCAGCACGTCGCGCGCCTTCGACCCCTCGGACGGCCCGACCACCCCCCGGGTCTCCATCAGGTCCATCAGGCGGCCCGCCTTGGCGAAACCGACCCGCAACTTGCGCTGGAGCATCGAGGTCGAGCCGAACTGCGAGGTGACCACCAGCTCCACCGCCTGCACCAACAGGTCGAGGTCGTCGCCGATGTCCTCGTCGATCTTCTTCTTGCTCTCCTGCACCGGGGCCAGCACGTCCGGCCGGAACTCCGGCTCCCGCTGGTCCTTGCAGAACTTCACCACGTCGGCGATCTCGCGCTCGGTGACCCAGGCGCCCTGGATGCGGACCGGCTTGGAGGCGCCCATCGGCAGGAAGAGCCCGTCACCACGACCGAGCAACTTCTCCGCGCCCGGCTGGTCGAGGATGACCCGGGAATCCGCCAGGGAGGAGGTGGCGAACGCCAGTCGGGACGGCACGTTCGCCTTGATCAGACCGGTCACCACGTCCACCGAGGGGCGCTGGGTGGCCAGCACCAGGTGGATGCCGGCGGCCCGGGCCAGCTGGGTGATCCGGACGACCGAGTCCTCCACGTCGCGCGGCGCGACCATCATCAAATCGGCCAGCTCGTCCACGATCACCAACAGGTACGGGTACGGCCGCATCTCCCGCTCGCTGCCCGGCGGGGCCTTGATCTCGCCGTTGCGGACCTTGCGGTTGAAGTCGTCGATGTGCCGGACCCCGTTGGCGGCGAGGTCGTCGTAGCGCATGTCCATCTCGCGGACCACCCAGTCCAGCGAGTCGGCCGCCTTCTTGGCGTTGGTCACGATCGGGGTGACCAGGTGCGGGATGCCTTCGTAGCCGGTCATCTCGACCCGCTTCGGGTCGATCAGCAGCAGCCGGACCTCGTCCGGCGTGGCCCGCGTGAGGATGGAGACCAGCAGGGTGTTGAGGCAGCTCGACTTGCCCGCGCCGGTCGCGCCGGCGATCAGGATGTGCGGCATCTTGGCGAGGTTGGCCACCACGTAGCCGCCCTCGATGTCCTTACCGAGCGCCACCACCATCGGGTGGTGATCGCTGGTCGCCGCCCGCGAGCGCAGCACGTCACCGAGGGCGACGTTCTCCGGGTCGGTGTTCGGGATCTCCACACCGACGGCGCTCTTGCCCGGGATCGGGCTGAGGATCCGGACGTCCGGCGACTTCACCGCGTACGCGATGTTGCGGGACAGCTGGGTGATCCGCTCGACCTTGACGCCGTGGCCCAACTCCACCTCGTAACGGGTGACGGTCGGACCACGGGTGAAGCCGGTGACCGCGGCGTCCACATCGAACTGGTCGAACACGCCCGTCAGCGCGGCGATCACCTCGTCGTTGGCCTTGCTGCGGGTCTTCGCGGCGGCCCCGGCGCTGAGCATGTTGGCCGGCGGCAGGGTGTAGTCCCCGGCCAGCCCGGTCAACGCGAGCTGCTCGGCCCGGGTCGGCGCCGGCGAGTGCTCCGGCGGCTCGACCGGCGGCTTGCGGCTCGCCGGCACCTTCGCCGGAGCCTTGCGCGGCAGCACCATGGTCTCCTGGAGGTCAGCGCCGTCCAGGTCCTCGAAGTCGTCCGGGTCCAGTGGTGGGGGCATCCGCTTGGCCGGTCGCTTGCGGGCCGGCTTCGCGACCGGCTCGTCGACCTCCTCGTCGGTCTCCGGTGCGCCCACCAGCCCGCCGGCGAGCAGACCCAGCCGCTCGGGAATCTTGTTGATCGGCGTCGCGGTCACCACGAGCAGGCCGAAGAGCAGCAACAGGACGAGCAGCGGCACCGCCACCCAGGCGGTCACCGCCCGCTCCAACAGCCCACCGACGCCCGCGCCGATCAGGCCGCCGGCGAAGTCACGTTCCACGGTGTCCACCGGGTCCTGGCCGATCTGGAGCAACGCGGCCGTCGACACCAGCAGCGAACCCCAACCGATCAACCCGCGGCCGCGGTGCTCCGGGTCCGCCGGCTGACGCATCAGCCGCCACGCCCCGATCATCAACAGCACCGGTACGACCACCGAGATCGCGCCCAGGAACAGCCGGATCGTGTCGGCCAATCGCGCGCCCACCGGCCCCGCTCCGGACAGCCAGAGCGCCACGGCGGAGAGCAGGGCGAGCCCGAACATGAGCAACCCGGCGCCGTCCCGGCGGTGCTCCGGGTCGAGGTCACGGGCCGAGGCGGCCTGCCGCCCGGCGGCGCGCACTGCCCAGCCCATCCCGTGCGCCAGCCCCATCCACAGTGCACCGATCGCGCGGCCGACGTAGACCGCGGGGCCGGGTCGGGGCGGCGTGGTGCGCCGTCGGACCGGTGCCCGGGTCTTCTTCGCCGGTTGACGGGCACGACTGTTGGTGCCACCGCGCGGCGACGCGCCGCGCCGCCGGCTCGCCTGAGAGGTACGGCCCGCCATAGAGTCACGGTAACGGTGGGGCCGGGCAGATCCCCGCTTTTCCGGGTCGTGTCCGCGCGTCGTTACACGAACCCCACCGCCGGTCGTGATATCCGCCTCAGAAGGGATGCCCCATGGCGTCGCCGGAACTCGCGGGCGATCCGGACGATCCGCTGGCCGGCCACCCTGGCGCACTGCGTCCGCTGACCGGTGACCTGGTCTCCGCGGTGCTCGCTGCCCGTGGCCGGTCCGTCGGCCCGACACCCGACGGCGACCTGGTGGGCCTCTTCGACGACAACATGATCTGGTTCCTCCGCGTCGGCGGTGACGGGGAGCTGCTCCAGATCCGCACCATGGTCGATCCGACCTTCGGCATCGAACGGGTTCCCGACCTGTACGCGTTCTGCAACTCCTGGAACCACGACCGGCTCTGGCCGAAGGCGTTCGTGCACGTCGACGACGACGGTCGAGCCCGGGTGTACGGCGAGGTGATCACCGACCTGGAACGCGGGGTGACCCCCCACCAGCTCGACCAACTGCTCGACTGTGGCATCTCCACCGGCTGCCAGCTGGCCGTGGCGGTCCGTCGACTGCCCGGCGCGGTGCCGTCGTGACCGGCCGGGACGAGTCCACCGGCAACCGCACCGGCACGCCACCCACCGGTCGCGGTGACCGCCTCGCCCGTGGCCGCGTACCGGCGTTGGAGGCCGCGCTCGCCGACGCCCGGGACCTCCCCGACGGCCCGGCCCGGCAGGTGGCCCTGGAACGGCTCGCCGAACGCGCCGACGGGGCCGGCGACGTCCGGTCCGGGATGGACGCCCGGTTCGCGCTGATCGAGGCGCATCTGCTGCACGGGGAGCGGTGGCGGCTGGTCGAGCCGGTCCGGCGCTGCCGGGCCGCCGCCGACCACCGGCCCGACCTCCTCACCGACGCGGAGAACGGGCTGCTGCTGCGTTACCAGCGGTACGCGGTGGAGGCGCTGCTCGGGACCCCCAGGGTCGGGCTGGACCAGACCCGGTCCCTGCTGCACGACCTGGCCCACCGCGTCGGGGCGGACGGCCCGGACACACCGACCGTCGCGGAGCTGCACTGCCGGATCGCCGATCACCTGGGCGACGAGCCCACCGCCCGGCACTGGTACGAGCGGTGGTCCGGGAAACGGCCCGGCCCGGCCGGCGGCTGCCCGGGCTGCGCCTCGGCCCGGCGTGCCGAGCTGCTGGCCGGTTGGGGCGAGTGGAGCGCCGCGCTCACCGAACTCGGCGCATCCGACGGCGATCCACGGTCCTGCACCGACCAGCCCGAGCGGGACCTGGTCGCCGGTCTGCTGCCGGCGCTGCGTACCGGCGAGCCGGCGCGGGCGGCGGCGGCACACGTGCGGGCCTACCGCCGGCACCGGCACGAGCGGGCGGCATTCGGGCACCTCGCCGCGCACCTGCGGTTCTGCGCGCTGGGCGGGCACCTGGAACGCGGCCTGGCCATTCTGGCCGAGCAGCTGCCCCGGTTGGACCGGCCGACCGACGATCTGGCCGCCATGGAGTTCGCCGCCGCCGGAGCCCTGGTCTGTGCGCTGGCCGTGGAGGCAGGGCTCGGCGGGCGGACGATGCCCCGCCCGGCGTACGGCGAGCGGACCGCCACCGAGTTGGACGTGGCGTCGCTCGGGGCGCTGCTGCTCGGGGTGGCCAGCGAGTTGGCCGGCAGCTTCGACGCGCGCAACGGGACCGGGCACCACTCCGGACGGATGGCCGCCTGGTTGGCCGAGCGCCCCCTCGCGGCGCTGGTTCCGCTGCCCACCGACGACGACGGTGCCGGGCTCGACGATCCCGACACCGACCGCCGCGACGTCGAGGCCGAGCTGGGTGAACG
>NZ_JAGPXZ010000397.1:0-5567 GCF_018070305.1 Micromonospora sp. M51
AGCTCCGCGAACAGAACGCCGTCCGCGCCCCACGCCAGGACCGCCTCGACCCGGACCTCGCCGGCGGCCAACCGCAGCTCGTCCAACCGGGCGGCCTGCGCGGAGGCGCCGATGGCATCGGCCAGCGCAGGGCCTCGCCACAGCTCCAGCGCCTCGCGCAACAGGGCCGCCGCCCGGCTCCAGTCGCCGTCGACGAGCGCGCGGCGTCCCGCCTCGGCGAGCCCTTCGAACCGGTACGCGTCGACGTCGTCGGGATCCACGGCGAGGCGGTAACCGGCCGGGTGGAACTCGACCGGGTCGTGCCCGACGGGCAGGGCCTGGCGCAGCCGCGACACCTGGGACTGCAACGCGTTTGCCGCTCCCCGGGGCGGATGCTCCCCGTACAGGCCGTCGATCAGCCGTTCCGCGGAGACCACCCGGCCCGCGTCGAGCAGGAGCAGCGCCAGCAGGGTGCGCAGCCGCGGACCGCCGACGGGGACCTCGCGCCCGTCGGCAAGCACCACCTGGGTCGGCCCCAGGATGCGGAAACGCATGCCATGGATTGTCGCGCAGTGCCGGCCGGTTCCCACGGCCCGACCAGCCGACCTCACGGATCGGGAGGCTCAGCCGCGTCGGGATGGCGTCAGCCCTCCTCGCGGGTGCCGTCATTCCGGAGGGGCAGCTCACGTCCGTCGGGTTGGTCGCCGTTGGTCGCCCAGGGCGCCTCCCCGGCGGCAGGAACGGGATGCGCCGCGCCGGGCGCCGAGGCGGCGACCTCGGAGTCGGTCGGGCCCGGCACCGAGGGGGGTGCCGCCGCCGTGGCGTGCACCCCGCCGTGGACCGCCCCGGCCGGTCGGGGGATCGGGCCCGGTCGGGCCGGCGGGGCGCACTGCCGGGTCAGCCAGTCCAGCCCGCGCCGCCGGGCGACAACGGTCAGCCGGTCACCCGCGAAGATCACCTGCCGGGGGGCGAGGTCCTACCACCAGATCGTCTTGGCACCGCCCGCCGGGGTGCGTGCGATCAACCGGACCTGCCCGTCCCGGTTGACCACGTCCAGCGGCCGACCGTCCAGTTCGGAGCCAGCGGCGACCGGCACCTCGGCGACCGGCAGCGCGTGCCTGTCCACGGGGATGGTGGTGATCACGGCGCGTTCGGTGAGGGCCCCGATGAAGGCCGGTGCGGCCAGGTAGGAGACCGACCGGGACACCCCGAGGGCGAAGGTCTCCTCCACCCGCTCGGCGAAGTCACCGTCGAAGAACCGCAGCACCACCCGCAGGTCGTTGCGGAGGTCGCGAGCGGCGAGCGCTGCCTCCAGGTTGGCCACGTCGTCGGTGGACGCCACCACCAGCGCCTGACAGTCCGCCACCGAGGCGGCCACCAGCGTCTCCGGCAACGCGGCGTCGCCGACGATGAGCGGCACCTCCAGTTGGCGGGCCAGTGCCGCACCGCGCGGCTCCGGGGCCTTGTCGATCGCCACCACCTCGACGTCGTACTCGCGCAGCTGCGCCATCACCCGGGTGCCGACGTTGCCCAAGCCGATCACCACCACGTGCCCGACCCGCGCCGGTTGCAGCCGGCCGGTGTGCAGGGCCAGCCGGGCGTTGACGATGCCGTCCACCACGACCGCGGTGATCAGCGGGATCAGCGCCAACCCGGCCAGGTTGAGCACCACCTGCATGATCTGCGCGTCCGGTGCCTTGGTGGTGTCCGGGTCGGCGCCGCTGAGGGTGGTGACCAGCGTCAGGTACAGCGCCTCCAACGGGGAGACGTCCTCGGCCCGGGAGATCAGCGCCCCCAGCACCGCCATCAGCGCGAGCACCGCCATCACCGCGACGCCGATCTTGCGGGTGGCGAAGCCGCGAACCGCTCCCATCACCACAGCGACCGGACGACGCCGCCGGCGCGCGCGAACCAGCCGACGGGCG
Source organism: Micromonospora sp. M51 (assembly GCF_018070305.1). NCBI lineage: Bacteria > Bacillati > Actinomycetota > Actinomycetes > Micromonosporales > Micromonosporaceae > Micromonospora > Micromonospora sp. M51. The sequence goes on from NZ_JAGPXZ010000397.1 coordinate 1,905, forward strand.
GCGACCTCGGTGCCCGGGGGCTGCCCGGTCGCCTCGGCGAGCACCAGGTCCGCGCCGGCCTGCTCGGCGGGCAGCAACTCCACGCCCTGCGCCTCGGTGAGGTGGGCCAACGCGCAGACCACGTCCTGCGGTCGGACGTCGGCTCGCCGCGCCACCCGCAGCGTCTTGTCCCGATGCTGGAAGGAGCTGGGGTCGACCTCGTTGAGCGCGGCGGCCACGAAGGCCGGCGCGGCCATCTCGGCGTCGGAGAGCACCTCGACCGGCGCCTTCAGCAGTTTGCGTACGCCGTCGGCGAGGGTGCCGTTGAACATCCGCAGCACCTGGCGGACCCGCTGGTCGACGGCCTGCGCGCAGAGCGCCGCGTGCAGGTTGCCGACGTCGTCCTGGTTCAGCAGGGCCAACCCGGCAGCCCCGGCCAGACCGGCGGCCTCGAAGGTGTCCACGTCCAGCCGGTCCGAGCGGACCACCCGGACCCCACGCAGCCCGGCCACGTCCGGCCCGTTGCTGCGGTAGCGCTCCGGCACCACGACGGTGACCCGGGCCCCACCGGCCGGCAGGTCGGATTCGAGCATCGCCCGAGCCACGTAGTAGGCGAGGGCATCCTTCCCGCAGATCACGTAGTGCGGGCGCGGATCACCGACGGATCGCAGCCGCCAGTTCCACTCGACCGCCCGTCGCGCCCGGTCCCGCCACGGCTCCGCCATGCCCGGATCGTAATCAGCACGGCCATGCTGGGCGACCCTGTCCGGATCATCCCCGGGCCAGGCATGCCCACTCCGACGGCGGGTAGAGCAGCGCCATGCAGACGTTCCTCCCGTACCCGGGCTTTCTGGCCAGCGCCCGCACGCTGGACCAGAAGCGGCTGGGCAAGCAGCGGGTGGAGGCCATCCAGGTGCTGCGCGGGCTCACCCGACCCGGGTACGGCTGGCGCAACCACCCGGCCGTGAAGATGTGGGCCGGGTACGAGGAGGCGCTCGTCCGCTACGGGTTGGACATGTGTGCGGTCTGGACCGAGCCGGGGCGGGCCGACACCTGTGCCACCACGATGACCGTCGACCTCACGGCCGCCTGCGGGCCGGGTGTCATCCGGACCCAGGACGAGCTGGCCGAGGCCGGTGAGCTGCCACCCTGGCTGGGCCGCGACGACCTGCACCTGAGTCACCGTTCGTCGCTGCTGCGCAAGGACCCGGCGCACTACCGCCCACTGTTCGGCGACGACGTGCCAGACGATCTGGAGTACGTCTGGCCCGCCTCCGACCGCCCCCGCCGATGCCTGCCGACCGACTAGGGCTCTGAACAGGCCGTTGGGCCGCAGGTGGGGCAGACTGGGCCCATGGCGCTGTCGCAAGTGGTAGGTCGGCTGATCGGCGTACGGCAGCACCTGGTGGACCCGGGCGGCGGTGGCGCCGACCGGGTGCCGCGACCGACCACGGCGCTGGTGGTGGGTGGCGGCATCGCCGGCATGTCGGCGGCGGTGGTGCTCGCCGAACGGGGTGTGGCGGTCACCGTGCTGGAGGCGGCGCCCACGCTGGGCGGTCGACTGGGTGCCTGGCCGGAGGCGCTCCCCGACGGCAGCCAGCAGAACGAGCACGGCTTCCACGCGTTCTTCCGGCAGTACTACAACTGGCGGTCCATCCTCCGCCGGGTCGACGGTGACCTGGGCTTCCTCAAGGCCATTCCGGGCTACCCGATTCTCAGCGAGCAGTGGCCCACCGAGGAGTTCGGCAAGCTGCCCCCGGCACCTCCGGCGAACCTGCTCGCGTTGCTGTTGCGCAGCCCCAGCCTGCGTCTGGCCGACCTGCGGGTGATGGATCGGGACGCCGCGCTGCCGCTGCTCAGCTACGACCCGGTGCGCACCTACGCCGACCTGGACGACACCACCGCCGACGAGCTGCTGGCGTCGTTGCGACTGCCGGACCGGGCGCGGGCGATGCTGTTCGAGGTCTTCTCGCACTCGTTCTTCAACCACGAGGCGGAGATGTCGGCGGCCGAGATGGTCGCCCAGTTCCACTTCTACCTGCTCGGCAACCCGGAGGGGTTGGCCTTCGACTGCCCTGACGAGGACTACGCCACGGCGATCTGGCAGCCGCTGACCCGGTACGTGGAGAAGCACGGCGGTCGGATCCTCACCGACTGCGCCGCCACCGGGGTGCACCACGACGGCGAGGGCTGGCGGGTGACCACCACCGACGGCGGCAGCCACCCGGCCGGCCACGTGGTGCTCGCCGTCGACCCACCGGCGCTCGCCGCACTGGTCGCGGCCTCGCCGGACCTGGCCGAGCGGGCACCCGAGCTGGCGGCACGGATGCCCACCTTCGGCACCCCCGGCCCGCCGTACGCGGTGGCCCGGTACTGGTGTGACGGGGACGTCGCCGCCGAACGCGCGGTGTTCAGCGGGGTGTCCCGGCAGCCCACTCTGGACTCGGTGACGCTCTACCACCGGTTGGAGAACGAGTCGCGCCGCTGGGCGCGGCAGACCGGCGGGTCGGTCATCGAGCTGCACGCGTACGCCTGCGAACCCGGCGTGCCGGCCGAGGAGTTGGCCGAGCGGATGCGCCGCGAGCTGGTCGCGCTCTGGCCGGAGGCCGGCGACCTGCGGGTCCGCGAGCTGCGCGCGCGGGTGGAGGCGCAGGCGCCGGCTTTCACGCCGGGCAGCCACTCCTGGCGGCCGGGGGTACGCACCGACGCGACCGGCGTCTACCTGGCCGGGGACGGCATCGCCACGGACTTCCCGAGCGCGCTGATGGAACGCTCTGCCGCGACCGGGATCATCGCCGCGAACCACATCCTGCGGGCCGAGGGCGCCGCCGCGGAGCCGGTGCGCTCGATCCGGCCGCGTGGGCTGCTGGCCGGCAGGCTGAATCGACAAAACACCACATAAGCCCCGGCACGCTGCCGTACGCTCGAATGATCAACCGTCGATCGGCCGGGCGGGAGGGCAGCGGGAGATGTCACCACTGCACCGCGCCGGCGCGGACCACGGCTCGTCGATCGACGAGATCGGCCGCGACGACACGTACCCGCTGATCCGCGACGAGCGCGCCTGCATCGTCACCGCGCTGCGGCTCGGTTGGTGGATGGCGGACGCCTACCACCACGGGCAGCAGGCGCAGCCCCGCGCCTTCGCGGAGACCCGCCCCGCCGTACCGCCGGCCAAGCTCTCCAACCTCACCGAGATGTCCGCGCACCGACGGATGCGGATGTACCTCGACGGGGTGGACGTCGCGGTGGCCCAGATCGTCGAACTCACCCGGCACACCGGGCCGGTGCCCGACACCTCGGCCGCCCGGACCCTGCTACCCGACCCGGGCCAGCCGGACCCCGCCGACCCGGTGCCGCTGCTGCTCGCCCTCGACGACCTCAACGTGGAGGTGCTGCGCTGGGCGATGGCCGCCAACCACCGGGTCGGGCTGGCCTACCGGTTGGGCCGATCAGTGGCCGACACCGTCCGGGCCGGTGATGTCACGCAGCTGCTGCGGCAGTTCGGCGGCCGGCACGTCCAGAACAGCCGGTGGCTGGACGAGCTGGCCAGCGTGCTGCCGCCATACTCGGCCGCGGTGGTGCGCCGGTCGCTGGCCGACTGGGCGAGCGCCGTCGACCGCGCCGGCCACGGCGACCCGACCGAGCCGACGCCGGCCGCGCTGAGCCGGGCCCTACGCGGCC
>NZ_JAGPXZ010000398.1:0-5563 GCF_018070305.1 Micromonospora sp. M51
GGTCGCCCAGTCGGCCTCGACGTCGACAGTCTTGGTCTGGCTGACGTAGTTGCCGGCGGACGCGGTGAACGGGTGCTCGCCGGTCAGCGACGAGTAGATCCAGTAGAAGCCGTCGGCCAGCTCCGGGTCGTCCGGGGTCGCCACCGTGACGGCCTTCTCGGCGGGCCGGTCCTTGCTGGTGACGGTCGCGCCGTTGACGTAGCTGCCGTCGTTCTTGTCACGGACGTTGCCGACGACCAGACCACCGTCGACCGGCACGCAGGTCACCTGGCTGCCGATCAGGACGTTGTCGACCTCCCACCACCACTCGTACGAGGCGTCGTAGTAGTGGAACCGGACCTGCACCCGCGCCTGACCGGCCGCCTGCGGGATCGGGATCTCGGTCAGCTTCGGTCCCCGGACGTCCGTCTCCTGCCGGAGCACGTTGGTCCAGGTGGCACCGCCGTCGATGCTCAGGTCGACGTCGGCGGTGTCGTCGTTGAGCTGGTTGAAGTCCTGGTTGAACCGGATCACCGGGGCGGTGACGGCGGTCAGGTCGACCACCGGGCTGACCAGGGAGGTGTCCTGGCTGGTGCCCGCACCGTAGTCGTCGCTGTCGATCATCGCGAAGTTGCCGCTGCCCCCGGTCAGGTTGCCCCGGTTGCCGTCGTCGGTGAACTTCCAGACCTGACCGCTGCCCGCGTTGTCCACGACGGTCCAGCCGGCCGGCGTGGTGGTGGCGTCGAAGGTCTCGTACTCACCGTCGGAGCCGAACGTGTACCCGGCGGCGGTGGTGCAGTCGGTGGTGTCCACCGGCACGGCGACGTTGGCGGTGACGTTGCCCGAGCCGACCACGACCTGCTTGGTGACGGTCTGGTAGCCGGGGTACTGCGACTCGTACGTCAGGGTGTACGTCTGCCCGGCCGGCAGCTTGATGCTGTAGCGACCGTTCGACGGGGTGGTGTAGTCGTAGACGCCGGACACGCCGGTCACTGTCACCTTCGCGTACAACGGCCAGCCGTGGCCGGAGCCGTCGGTGACCGCTCCGGTGACGTTGACACTCGGCACCGCGGTGAGGGCGACGTTGAGCGTCGTGGTCGTGCCCTTGGCGATGGTTGCCGTCGTGGTGGTGCCGCCGTACCCGAACGCCGCGACGGCGACCTGGTAGTCACCGGTGGGGAGCTGGGTCGAGAACTTGCCGTCGGCACCGGTGGTCAGCTCACGCTCGGACGGGCCGGTGAGCGTCAGCGTCGCGCCGGCGATCGGGGCGCCGGAGGCCGCGTCGGTGACAGTGCCGGCGAGCGTGCCGATGTCGCCCGTCGGGGCGGCGTTGAGCAGCGCGAGGGCGTCCAGTCGGCCTTCGCCGTAGACGTTGTTGTCGGCGGCGGTGCCACCGCACTGGTCGTCGGCCTTGTCGACCGCGGCGCCGTTGAGCAGTGCACGGGTCGCGTTGACGTCACCGATCAGCGACGGCGCCGCCGAGTACAGCAGCGCGATCGCCCCCGCGAGGTGCGGCGCGGCCATCGAGGTGCCGCTGATGCTGCCGTAGGCGCTGCCCGGGATGCTCGACCGGACGTTCACGCCCGGCGCGGAGATGTTGGGCTTGATCTCACCGTTCTGACCGGCGCCCCGGGAGGAGAAGCCGGCGACGTTGTTGTTGATGTCGTACGCGCCGGTGGAGTAGTTGCTGACGAGGCTGCCCGGCGAGCCACTGGTCTGGCAGGCCGGTCCGCTGTTGCCGTTGGACCAGACGCCGAAGATGCCGGACGCGGCCCAGGCGTTCGTCACGTCCTCCATGAACGGCTCGTTGGACGGGTCCCGGGTGCCCCACGAGTTGTTGATGATGTTCGGTCGCTTGCTCGCGTCCGCGTTCTGACCGTTGAGGTCCAGCGGCTCGAGCATCCACTGACCGGATTCGATCAGGGCGGCGTCACTGGGGCAGCACCCGTTCGCCGCGATCCACCTGACCCCGGGGGCGACACCGATCTGGTTCGCGCCGTCGGAGCCGGCCATGGTGCCCATCGTGTGCGTACCGTGGCCGTCGCCGTCGCAGGGAGCTGTCGCGCAGGCCCCGGTGGCGTTGGCGGCGTTGAACCAGTTGTAGTTGTGGTCGAAGGTCCCGTCACCGTTGTTGCCCCGGTAGGAGTTCACCAGCGCCGGGTGATCGAACTGCACCCCGGTGTCGATGTTCGCGATGGTGATGCCCTCGCCCTTGACGCCGTACTGGGACCAGACGTCGTCGGCGTTGATGTTGGCGATGCCCCACTCCAGGGCGTTCACCGTCTTCTCGTCGGCGCCCTTCGTCGTCTCCGGCACCTTGTACGCGACCGGGGCGTAGAGGCCCTCGACCTCCGAGTGGCCGGCGAACTTCTGCGCCATCGCCAGCGAGCCGCTGTTCACCTTGATGGCGTTGGTGGCCCAGAAGGTCTGGTACTTCGTGCCCGAGCTGTCGAGGTCGGCCCGGATCTTGCCCTGGCTCGCCGCGGCGGTCTTGCGCAGCGCGTCCGCCACCGCCGTGCCGCGCTTCGACCAGTCCTTGATGGCGCTGGCCTTGCTCAGGTCCGCCCGGTCCTTGAACCGGATCCAGAAGTCCCCTTCACTCTTGGCCTGGAGCTGCTTGGCGAGTTCGGGTCGGATCTTGTCCCCGGTCGAGGTGCCCGCCCCCATCGCACCGCCCGGCGCGGCCTGCGCGCCCGAACCGATGGTGGCCAGGCATGTCGCGGCGAGGATCGTCGCCGCACCGGCGCTCACCAGCGATCTGGCTGCGCGCCGCCATTGTGGACGTCTGAACATAGGTGCTGCCTCCCTCAGAACGACCCAGGGTGTAGTGGGCCATGGTGGACCTCCCCATGCACCGCGCGGGTCACGCCGGTTGCCCGAGTGGACACTATGATCGAGAAGAACGGACGATCAAGAACTTGCCGTGAGCAACTTGTCGCTAAGAGTCGCAGTGGCCGGCGGCGCGCTTGCCAATCATTGTCAGAACCGTGACGAGAGCTGGGCAGGGATGCCCATCGATCCCGGGTGGTGCGGTGGCCAAGGACGAGGCAACGGTGAACAGGGGTGATGCGGCCGACGAGCCGTTCCCGCTGCTGATCGCGGTCACCCCGTCGCCGGCCGAGCGCATCCGGCTCGCGGAGCTTCTCGACGGCATCGCGCCGCTGCTGCTGGTCGCCGACCTCGACGAGCTGCGCCGGCTGATCGCCGCTCCGCAGCAGGTCGCCGCCGCGTCCGAACCGGCGCCGGTCGCCACCCTGGTGATCGACTCCGCCCGCTCCAGCGCCCGCTGCGGAGATCGGGAGATCGACCTCACCCGGCTGGAACACGACCTGCTGACCTGCCTGATCACCGAGCCGGCCCGGGTGTGGAGCTACGCCGAGCTGCACCGGTCGGTCTGGGGTGACGAGGGGCGCGAACGCAAGGCGGACGTGCAGTCGCTGGTGAAGCGACTGCGCCGCAAGCTGACCGACCTGGGCACCGGGGCCACCATCGACGTGGTGCGCGGGGTGGGGCTACGGCTGACCGATCACCAGCAGGCCCGGGTCGAACGGGCCTGACAGCGACGTCGCCTGAACCGATCTCGACCGGAAGATCAGCAACAACCCCGGACCCCCACGACGTCGCACCGGGTGTCGACCGGTCAGATCAGCCCGGCCCGGGCCCACAGCAGACGCCCCGGCCCCGCCACCAGGCCGACACCCGCCAGGTTGGCGTGCACCCGCGCCGCCGACCAGCGCAGGGTGGCTCGCCAGTGCGGGTTGGCGCGGGCGGCGGCACGACCGACCGCCGGTGGAATGCCCACCGCCGCGTACACGTCGGGATGGACCAGGCGGTTGGCGATCGTGTAGGCGGCGCGGCCGACCAACAGCCGGGCGTACGCCATGCCCACCGGGCCGGTGGCCGCCACCGCGGCGGCCAACTCCTCGCGGGCGAACCGGACGTGCCGCGCCTCCTCCACGACGTGGATGCGGGAGACCATCCGGATCAACGGTTGGAGCGACTCGTCCGCCATGATCTCGCGCTGGAACGCGTCGAGGATCTCCTCCGCGATGAGGATCGCGGCGTACATCCGGGGGCCGCTGGCGGTGGCCTTGAGGAAGCGCCCGAGGTGATGGTCCACAGTGCTCGCGCGGTAGACCGGGCAACCCATCGCCTCGATCAGCCGGCCGAACATGATGGAGTGACGGCACTCGTCGGCGACCTCGGTCAACGCGTACTGGGCCTGGCGGCTGGTCGGGTCGGCGCGGTAGTACTCCCGGATCAGCATCTGCATGAGGATCGTCTCGAACCACAGCCCGGCGCTGGCGGCGCTGGCCACCTCGTGCCTCGTCAGTTCGACGCGCTGCTCCTCGCTGAGCCGCTCCCACAACGGCGTGCCGTAGAGGCTGCTGCGTTGTGGGGGCAGCCAGTAGGCGCCGGGAATGTGCGGGGCGTCCCAGTCGATCTCGACGGTGGGGTCGTAGCTGGTCCGCAGTGTGGACGTGAGCAGTCGCTCGGCGACCGCCGCGCGCTCGGTTTTCGCCGGTGCGGCCTCCATGACTCCTCCATATTGACGTGACGGCCGGTAACTGTTACGAGTAGTAGCATGCAATCGCCGCTCACTGATGTCAATGCATCCGACCCACCTCCGGCCGACGATCCGAAAGCGAAGGGCAACGGCCGCCGGGACCGCTGGGCAGATCATCGTGAGCACCGACGGCAGGAGTTGGTCGGCGCCGCCGTGCAGGCGCTGCTGCGACACGGCCCGGACGTCGACATGGAACAGGTCGCCGCCACCGCGGGCGTCAGCAAACCGGTCCTGTACCGCTACTTCGCCGACAAGTCGCAGCTCTGGGTCGCGGTGAGCGAGGTGGTGGCGGCCCGGGTGGTCGACGCCATCGCGCCGGCGATCGAGCAGGTCCGCGAGGAACGTGACCTGGTCGAGGCGACGATCGACGCGTACCTCGGGGTGATCGAGTCACAGCCCACGCTCTACCGGTTCCTGATGCGACAGTCCGGTCAACCCGGCATCCACCAGGTGGTCGCCGGCACCAGCCGGCAGGTCGCCGCCGGGCTGGCCCGGGTGATCGGTGACCGGCTACGGGCGCTCGGGCTGGACGCCGGCCCGGCGGAGCCCTGGGCGTACGGCCTGGTGGGCTTCGTGCAGGCGGTCGGCGACTGGTGGACCACGCACGGACAGCCGATCAGCCGGGCCGCCCTCACCGACTACCTGACCACTCTGCTGTGGAGCGGCATCGAGGGGGTACGCGCCAGCGCCGACCTGCCGCCCGAGCTGACCCGCGCCCACGAACGGATCGTGCCGTGACCTACCACGGCCCGGCGGGAGTCGAGGGCATCTCGGTCCGGGTGCACCTCAGCGGGCGGTGGGAGCCGGTCGACGGTCGCTTCCACTGGGGTGGGCGGATCGAACCGGCGCCACTGGTGACCCACCTGCTGCGCCGCGGGCGGCGCGACGTCGAGGTGCGCATCGCCGACCGGGTCCGACCCGCCCGACTGGCCGAGGTCGACCCGTGGGGCGGCGTACGCGTCACCGGCGTCGGCGATCCGCCCTGGCCGCCCGAGCCCGACCCAGCCGCCGCAACCG
>NZ_JAGPXZ010000399.1:0-5563 GCF_018070305.1 Micromonospora sp. M51
CTCTACGACAGCGACACCGAGCACTTCTCGGTGGAGGTTGTCGACGGCGCCGACGCGCAGGCCCATCCGCTGGTCGGCGCGGTGCTGCCCGCCGCCGACACCAGTTTCGGCGCGGCCGTCGCCGAGGGCCGGCACGACCAGGTCGACGATCTGGCGCACGCCGCGCCGTGGCCGGCGCTGCTGCACACCGGCCCGGCGATGATCTCACCGCTCGCCACCGCCGAAACCCTGCACGGCGTGCTGATCGTGGCGCACCGGCCGGAGCGCGGCGGGGGTGCCAGCGAGGAGGACGTGGCGCTGCTGGGCAGCTTCGCGGGGCAGGCGGCGCTGGCCATGGAACGGGCCCGGGGCCAGGAGGAGCGGGAACTGCTGGTGGTCCTGGAGGACCGGGAGCGCATCGCCCGTGACCTGCACGACGTCGTGATCCAACGGCTCTTCGCCACCGGCCTGCAACTGCAGAGCGCCGCACCGATGGGCCGCCCGGAGGTGGCCAAGCGGATCAACGCCGCCGTCGACGATCTCGACGCCACCATCCGGGACATCCGCCGGACCATCTTCGAGCTGCGTACGCCGATGACCTCGGAGCTGCGCACCGAGATCCGGACGGCGATCGAGGCGGCCGCCGAGTCCCTGGGTTTCAAGCCGCATCTGGAGCTGGCCGGGCCAGTGGACAGCGCCGTGCCCGACGCCATCCGTCCGGACCTGACCGCGGTGCTGCGCGAGGCGCTGTCCAACGTCGTCCGCCACGCCCAGTGCACCCGCGTCGACGTGGCCGTACGCGTCGACGCCGGTCACGTCACTGTGACGGTCAGCGACAACGGGGTGGGCTGTGACCCGGCCGCCGCCCGGGGTGGTCTGGTCAACCTGCGCGAACGTGCCAGCCGTCTCGCCGGCACCTTCACGATCCTCGGCGTCGAACCGCACGGCACCGAGCTGCGCTGGACCGTGCCGCTGCGCGACTGACCTCCGCGACCCCGGTCAGGGTGTCTTGCCGAGGAGGCGGGTGGCCAGAACGGCGGCCTGGGTGCGGCGCTCCAGACCCAACTTGGCCAGCACGCTGGAGACGTAGTTCTTCACGGTCTTCTCCGCGAGGAACATCCGACCGGCGATCTCCCGGTTGGTCAGCCCCTCCGCCACGTACTCCAGGATCCGCCGCTCCTGCTCGGTGAGCGACTTCAGCTCGCGCGGCTGCTCAACGCCGTTGCGGATGCGTTCCAACACCCGGGTGGTGATCGCCGGGTCGAGCAGCGACTGCCCGGCGGCGACCCGGCGGACCGCGTCGACCAGGTCGGTGCCCCGGATCTGCTTGAGCACATACCCGGCGGCACCAGCCATGATCGCCGCGAACAGCGCCTCGTCGTCCTCGTACGAGGTGAGGATCAGGCCCTTGATGGACGAGTCGACGGCCCGGACGTCCCGGCACACGTCGATGCCGTTGCCGTCGGGCAGTCGCGCGTCGAGGATCGCCACGTCGGGTCGCAACGCCGGGATGCGACGGGCCGCCTCCTGCGCCGAGCCGGACTCGCCCACCACCTCGATGTCACCGCTGCTCTGCAGCAGGTCGGCCAGGCCACGACGGACGACCTCATGGTCGTCGAGGAGGAACACACGGATCATCAGTCGTTTCTACCCGCTGCCCGGGGCCCGGCGCACGGGCCGAAGGTCCCGACCAGTGGGCCGCGAGCGGGCGCTCGGTCCCGACCGGTCGGGACGTCCGGCCCTGCTCGGCGACCGCCGAAGAGTGGACCGTGAAGGTACGGCCACCCGGCACCACCCGCCGCCGGCCGCACCGGGAGAGGAGCACCGCCATGGAGATCGGCTACACCGCGACCCAGCTGCGGACCGCCGCCGTGGACGCGGTCCGGGCACCGTCGTTGCACAACACCCAACCGTGGCGGCTACGGCTGCGCGACGGCGGCATCGAGGTGCTGGCCGACCCGGGCCGCCGGCTGCCGGCGACCGACCCGAGCGGGTGGGGCGTCCGGGTCGCCTGCGGCGCGGCGCTGTTCAACCTGCGGATCGCCCTGGCCGTCGCCGGCACCCCGGCCCGGGTGCGGCTGCGCCCCGACCCGGCCCAACCGGACCTGCTGGCCCGGCTGGTGCCGGACGTCCCGCGCCGGCCCACCCCCGCCGAGCAGAGCCTGTACGCGGCCATCCCCCGCCGGTTCAGCAACCGACTGCCGTTCTGGCCCGACCCGGTGCCCGCCGACGCCCGGTGGCGCCTCGGCGAGGCGGCCCGCGCCGAACAGTGCTGGTTGGAACTACTGATCGGGGTGAGCGCGGTCTCCGCGTTCGGCGAGATCGCGCGCGGCGCGCACCGGGTGCTGGAACGCGACCCCGCGTACCGGGCCGAGCGTGAACGGTGGCTGCGTCGCGAGTTCGCCCCGGACGGCGTACCCAGCTCGGCCGGTGGCCCGCAGGGCGAGCCGCAGGATGTCCTGCCGGCCCGCGGCTACGGTGGGCGCGACCGTGCCCCCGGCCGGGACTTCGAACCGGAACCTCTGGTGGGGGTGCTGGGCTCGGCGGGCAACACCGCGGTGGACCAGGTGATCGCCGGGCAGGCCCTGCAACGGCTGCTGCTCACCGCCACGGACGCCGGGCTCAGCGTGTCGATGCTCTCCCAGCCGATCGAGGTGCCGTCGGCGCGGGAGCAACTGCGGCTGTCGCTGGGCCGCTTCGGCACCCCCCAGATGGTGCTGCGGATCGGGTACGGCCAACCGGGCCGACCGACCCCCCGACGTGAGGTCGACGAGGTGCTGGAGCTGCCGGTGGTGCCCGCCTGACCCGCCGGGGCACGCTCAGCCGGCGAGGACGGCGGCCTCCCGGGCCGGGTCCAGCCCGACCGGGCCGCGCTGCGGTCGCCCGGCGCGCGGCGGAACCGCGCCGACCTCACGCAGCCAACGCCAGGTGTCCTCGACGGTCTCGGTCACCGGCCGGCAGGTCAGCCCGGCGGCCAGCGCGCGGGTCACGTCCTGCTCCAGCAACCCCCGGTACGGGTGGCCGCGCGGCATCCAGATCGGCAGGTCGCTCCACGGCTCCACGCCGGCGGCGAGGATGGTCGTCGGTTCGGTCCAGCGCAGCCGGGCGGCGGCACCGGTGGCGGCCACGCACGCGTCGAGCAGCTCCCCCATCGTGGTCTGCGTCGGCCGGCCGACCGCGTTGACAGTGCCGCCCACCCCTCGGGCCCCCGCGTCCAGCATCCACCCCGCCAGGTCGCGAACGTCGACGTACTGCACCGGCAGGTCGGCCGGCCCGGGGGCGAGCACGTCCCCGCCACGCTCGATGCGCCGCAGCCACCAGGGCAGCCGGCCGATGTCCTCCCCCGGGCCCAGGATCAGACCGGCCCGGGCGATCAGCGCACGCGTGCCGAACACCCCCCGCACGGCACCCTCGGCGCCGGCCTTGAGCTGCGGGTAGTCGCCGTCGACGGCGTCCGGGTCGGCGTCCACCACCGGGGAGTCCTCATGCAACCCGGTGGCGGCGTGGTCGGTGTAGACGGACCCGCTGGACACGTACACGTAGTGGCCGACCGAGGCGAGCAGGGCGCGGGCGGCGGCGCCGGCAGCCCGCGGGGCACCGTCCCAGGTGTCCACCGCCACGTCCCACTCGCCGCCGGCCAGGGCCGCCAGGCCGTCGGGCGCGGTGCGGTCACCCCGCAACCGGTGTACGCCGGGCGGCACCACGCCGTGCAACCCCCGGTTGAACACCGTCACCGACCAGCCGCGGCGCACCGCCTCGGTGACAGTCGCCCCGCCCACAAAGCCCGTACCGCCCAGCACCAGCAATCTCATGCGCTCCACAGTGCCGACCCGGGGCGGCGCGGCACACCCCTGTTCACCAGCAGCGGATCTGCCCGTGGCAGAACCAGCGGGGCGCGGTCACTCACCCGCCCTCGCCGGGCGCGGCCAGCGCGGTGCGGCGGCGTAGCAGCGCCGCCCTCGCCCGGCGGGCCGCCCGCAGGTGCGCGCCCGCCAGGACGCCGAGCACCAGCACCATCCCCAGCAGCACCGGCTCGAACTCGTGCCGCACCACGCTGATGACCAGCGCACCGACGCTGAAGGCCAGCCAGGCGCCGACGCCGAGCCAACCGGCGACCACCCGGTCCCGGGCGAACAGGGGGGTCCGTCGGGTCACGGCCCAGCCGCCGAACGCCGCCCAACACAGGCCGATCGCCACCAGCGCGGCGAAGGCCACGCTGGTGCGTGTCGGTAGCTCGGGCTCGGTCGCCCAGAGCAGACCGATCAGGCCGCTCCCGGTGAGACCGGTGAAGCCCACGGCCAGGTATCCGACCCGCCTGCGCAACGACAACGGCGCGTCCAGTCGCGCCAGTACCTCTTCCGGAGTCATGCTTCGTACCCCTTCCGCACCAGCTCACGGCGTAACAACGTGCGGGCCCGGTTGAGCCGCGACTTGACGGTGCCGACGGGGACGGCGCAGATCTGCGCGCAGGCGTCCAGCGGCAGATCCTCCAGGTAGAACAGCAGAAGCACCTCCCGTTCCCGGGCGGGTAGCTCCGCCAGCGCGCCGGCGAGGGTCTCCCGGTTGACGACCCCCTCGGCCTCGTCGTCGCCCGGCAGGTCGTCGATCGGTTCGGGTTCCGGGCGGGCGTACGCGTCCCGCAGCCGGTTCATCACCGCCCGGCGGGCGATGGTGAAGAGCCACGGCGTGAACCGGTCCGGCTGCCGCAGCCTCGGCAGCCCCCTGAGGACCGCCAACCAGATCTCCTGCACCACATCGTCGTCGGACCCACCGAGCATCCGCCCGACGTACCGTTCGACCGCCGGATGCCAGCCCTGCACCAGTTGGGCGAACGCCTCCCGTTCGCCCAACTGGCAGCGGACCACCAGCAACTCATCGCTCATCGGTCCTCCTTCGCCTGTTCAGTCGGTGCGGGCGTCCGGCAGGTTCACGACGCGCCACAGCGGGGACCGGCGTCGGCGGGTGGCGGGGTGCGGCAGTGGTCGCAGAGCTGGTCCAGGATGCAGGAAAGCCACGCAGGGGCATGGTCAACGGAGCCGCCGATTGCGAAACTGCTTCAATCTGCGTCAGCACGGGCAATCGAGGCCCTTGACGCAATTGGTGACCACGCGTGCCGCCCAGGTGACATCACGTGCCGGACCGGTGGGCCTGACCGCTACCCGAGGCCGGTTCGACGTCGGCACAACCCGGATGGAGGGGAATGTCAGGCACGCCGCTGTCCCTGCCGCAGCCGTCCGCGCGGGCCCCCGAGTTCGGCGGGAACGCGCTCATCGTCTGCGAGAACCTGGTGCGGATCTACCAGACCGGTTCGATCGAGGTGCAGGCACTGCAGGGTCTGGACCTGGCCGTGGAGAGCGGTGAGCTGGTCGCCGTGGTCGGTGCCTCCGGGTCGGGCAAGTCGACGCTGCTCTCCATCCTCGCCGGCATCGACGCGCCCACCGCCGGGCGGGTCCGGGTCGACCGGTGGAACCTGCTGGCGATGTCCCGCGCGGACCGGGTGGACTACCGGCGGCGCACCGTCGGGTTCGTACGGCAGCAGACGGCGAGCAACCTGATCCCCTACCTGACCGCACGCGAGATGGTG
>NZ_JAGPXZ010000004.1:0-32485 GCF_018070305.1 Micromonospora sp. M51
GGGTGAACCAGCGGGCCACCACCGCGTCGGCGATCGTCGGCAACCCTTCGGCCCGCACCGTCGCCGCCCGGTCCCGCCACTGCTCGGGTGGGCCGAGCGACGCCGACGTGCAGAGCAGCGCCAGCCGGCGCACCCGCTCGGGCGCGTACGTGGCGAGCCACATGCCCACCATGCCGCCGAGGGACAGCCCCGCGTAGTGGACCCACGGCACGTCGAGGTCGTCCAGCGTCCGCAGCAACTCCCGGCCCAACAGGTCCAGGGTGTACGGCCCGGGCGGCACCGCCGAGCGCCCGTGGCCCAGGTGGTCGTACCGGATGACCCGGAACCGTTGGGCGAGCGCCGGCACCTGGGGGTCCCACATCGCGGCGGCGGTGCCGAGGGAACTGCCGAGCAGCAGCACCGGGGCGACGGCCGGACCGTCGACGGTGAGATGCAGCCGGGCGGTCATCCGTCCGCTCCCCGAACGGCGACAAGGGCCCTGTCGACGAACCGCCCGGCCGAGCCGAGCCAGCGGTGCGGGTCGAGCGCCTCGGCTATCTCGGTGTCGGACAGGTGAGCGCGGATCTCGGTGTCGGCGAGCAGCGCGGCGCGGAACGAGGGCGCGGCGGCGGCACGGGTCACCAGGTCGTGCGCGGCGCGGCGACCGACGGCGGGCGTCAGTCGCGCGGCGACCGCCTCGGCCAGCAGGACGCCCCCTGTCGCGTCGAGGTTCGCCCGCATCCGCCGCGCGTCGACCCGCAGCCCGACGAGCATCCGGGCGCACCGCGCGGCGGCGCCACCGGTCACGTGCAGCAGGTCGAGCAGTGGTTCCCACTCGGCGTGCCAGGCGCCGGCGGCCCGCTCGTGCTCCTGCACCGCCGCGGCGAACACTGTGGCGACGAGACCGGGACCGCGTCGTGTCGCGGCGGTGACGAGGACCGAGTCCACCGGGTTGCGCTTGTGCGGCATGGCCGAGGAGCCGCCCCGGCCGACGCCACCCTCGGCGACCTCGGCGATCTCGTTCTGGGCGAGCAGGCCGACGTCGAGCGCGACCTTGCCGGCGGCCACGAGGAGCCCACCGAGGGCGGTGGCCAGGTCGAGCCAGGGCTGCCGGCGGGTGTGCCAGGGCAGCGGGCTCGGCGGGAGGCCCAGGTGCGCCGCGAACCGCTCGGCGACGTCGGCGCCGGCCGGGCCGTACGCGGCCAGGGTGCCGACCGCGCCACCGAGCTGCGCGGGCTGCGCGACGCCGGCCTGCCGCAGCCGGTCCCGGGCCTCGGCCTGCCCGGTCAACCAGCCGGCGTCCTTGAGCCCGAACGTGTCCAGCACATCCTGGCTGGTCGCTCCGAAGTGCACCCAGGCCCGGTGGTGCTCCGGCACTGCGGCGGTCAGCTCACCCACCAGCGGAACGACCGGGTTGCCGGTGGCGTCGGCCGCCCTGCCGAGGGCCCCCGGGTCGTACCGCTCGGCGCGGCACTGCGCGACGATCGCGTCGGCGGCCGGTGCGGGCATGATGCCGGCGTCCGCCACGGCCCGGGCCAGCGCGGCCTCCGCGTCGAGCATCGCCTGGAGCACTGCCGGGTCGCTGAGTTCCGCGTCGACGTCCGAGGTGCCGGAGAGGCCGCCGAGCAGCCCGTCAGACGGCGAAGAAGACGGTCTCATGCGCGCCCTGCAGGTGGATGTCGAACCGGAACCCGTCCGCTGCGGGTGTCGCCAGCAGGGTGTCGCGGCGGTCGGCGTCGACGCCGCGCAGCACGGGGTCAACGGCGTTCGCCGCCGGCTCGTCGGGGAAGTAGAGCCGGGTGACGAGGCGGTGCAGCAGCCCACGCCCGAAGACGGACAGGGTGAGGTGAGGGGCTTCGGTGCCGCCCTCCGGATCGGGCAGCGCCCCCGGCTTGACTGTCAACAACCGGTACCACCCCTGCCCGTCGGTCTCGCTGCGCCCGAATCCGCGGAAGCCGGCGAGCACTGGCGGCCGGGCCCCCCGAGGGTCGTCCGGGTGGTCGAACCGGCCGTCCGGGTCGGCCTGCCAGCTCTCCACCATCGCGTCCACCACCGGCGTCCCGGTGCCGTCGACGATCCGGCCCCTGATCCAGAACGCGCCGGGCGTGCCCTCGGGCACGACGTACGGGCCGTCGGGCCAGCGCAGGCCGATGTGCAGGTACGGCCCGACGGTCTGCGCGGGCATGACACCCAACCGCTCACTCATCGTCGTCCTCGTCCTCGAAGGGGGTGCTCTCCCGGCCCCGCAGCACGATGTCGAACTCGTACGCCAGCGCCCACTCCGGTGTCGTGGTGGCGTGGTCGTACCGGGCGATCATCCGTTCCCGGGCCTTCGGGTCGCGGACCGAGTTGAAGATCGGGTCCTGGAAGAAGAGCGGGTCGCCCGGGAAGTACATCTGCGTCACCAGCCGTTGGGTGAACGCGCGGCCGAAGAGGGAGAAGTGGATGTGCGCCGGCCGCCAGGCGTTGTCGTGGTTACGCCAGGGGTACGCGCCGGGCTGCACGGTGATGAACCGGTACCGCCCCTGGTCGTCGGTCAGCGCCCGACCCACCCCGGTGAAGTGGGGGTCGAGCGGGGCCGGCCAGGTGTCGCGGGCGTCGCGGTACCGTCCGGCGGCGTTGGCCTGCCAGATCTCGACGAGCGTGCGGGGTACCGGTCGACCGTCACCATCGCGGACCCGGCCGTGCACGATGATCCGCTGTCCCTGCGGTTCGCCGTCGTGCTGGCGGGTCAGGTCGTGGTCGAGCGGGCCGAGCCGCCCCTCCCCCAGCAACGGCCCGGTGATCTCGGTCAGCCGCTGCGGCAGGTGGATCAGTGGGTGTTTCGGCGCCCGCGCCACCGTCGACCTGTAGCCGGGACTGAGCAGCGGCGGGTGGGCGTCGACGTCGTCGCGTCGGTACCGCGGCAGCACCAGGCCGCCGCCGGCCCGGGTGTCCTGAGTGGTCATTGTCGTCTCCCGTCGGACTTCGTCGCCTCCAGCGCCCGCAACACCGCGAGTTCGTGGGCCGTCGGTGGCGCAGTGGCGGCCGGTTCCTCGGCGACGGCGAGGTCCCAGCCGGTGGCCGCCCGTGCCTGCTCCCGCGTCACGCCGGGGTGCAGGTGGGTCAGCGTGAGTTCGCGGGTGACCGGGTCGGGTTCGAGCACGCCGAGGTCGGTGATCACCATGCGGGGACCGCCGCCGCGCAGGCCGAGCCGTTCCCGGTCGCCCGGGCCCGTCCCGTACCCGACCGAGGTGACGAAGTCGACCCGTTCGGTGAACGTCCGCAGGTCCTGCCGGACGATGACCACGACCTCGCCGCAGGAGGCGGCGATCTCCGGGGCGCCACCGGCTCCGGGCAGCCGGACCTTCGGGGTGTCGTAGTCACCGCCGACGACGGTGGTGTTGATGTTGCCGTACCGGTCGAGCTGGGCGGCGCCGAGGAAACCCACGTCGATCCGGCCGGGCTGGAGCCAGTAGTTGAACACCTCCGGCACCGACACCACCGCGTCAGCGGTGTCGGCGAGGACCCCGTCGCCGATGGAGAGCGGAAGCCGGTCCGGCTTCGCGCCGAGGCACCCGGATTCGTAGATGAGGACCAGGTTCGGGGCGTGCGTCGCCCGGGCGAGATTCGCCGCCGTGCTGGGCAACCCGATCCCGACGAAGCAGGCGGTGCCGTCGCGCAGTTGCCGCGCCGCGGCGACGGTCATCATCTCGTCCGCGGTCCAGTCCGCCATCGCGTTCCCCTCGCTCGCTGCGCTGACTCATGCCGCCGCGCCGGCCCTGTGCACGTGCTCGTCCAGCCAGGCGCGGAAGGTGTCGCGGTGTCGGCTGACGGCGTCCCAGTCCCGGTAGAAGTCGTTGTCACGCACCGAGTAACCGTGGGCGTACGAGGGGTGTGCGCCGCCGGGCACCTCGGCCACCGCGGTGACCGCCCAGCCGGGCAGGACGACCTGCCCGGGTACGGGTTCCCACTCGTCCACGATCTCCTCGACGGTGACCAGTGACCGGTGGGCGGCGAGCACCGCCTCCTTCTGCACCCCGGTGATGCCCCACATCTGCACGTTGCCGTTGCGGTCCGCACGCTGGGCGTGCACCACCGTCACGTCGGGACGCAGGGCGGGGACGGCGGTGAGCGTCTCGCCGGTGAACGGGCAGGTGATGGGCCGGATGTTGGTGGTGTGCCGGGGCAGGTCGGTGCCGGTGTAGCCGCGCAGGACGGCGAACGGCAGCCCGGACGCCCCGGCGACGTACCGGTTCGCCATGCCCGCGTGGCTGTGCTCCTCCAGTTCGAGTGGGCGCGGCCAGGCGTGCTGCACGGCGTCGCGGAAGCGGTGCAGCGACCCGACGCCCGGGTTGCCGCCCCAGGAGAAGACCAGGCGACGGGCGCAGCCGGCGCCGATGAGCTGGTCGTAGATGACGTCGGGGGTCATCCGCACGAGGGTCAGGTCCCGCCGCCCCTGACGGATGATCTCGTGACCGGCGGCGAACGGAATGAGGTGGGTGAACCCTTCGAGGGCCACCACGTCACCGTCGTGGACCAGCTGCGCCACGCCCTCGGCCAGCGAGACGAGCTTCGCCATGGGCCTCCCGCCTCCCGCGACAACAGTGCTGCCCGCTGTTCGCTATGCGGACTGCCGTGCTCATATCGAACGTACGACGGGCGGATGGCATCAGTCAACGACAGGTTCACCGGGCCCGGCCCACGCCGTCCACAGTGCTCGGCGCTCACCGTCGACGATGCGTTGACGCGGGAGCGACCACGTGCCAACGTTCTTACAGAGAACGCCCGTTCGGTCAGCGAACACATCTGGGCCCCTGCGCGCGAACGGAGAGCCCACCGGGTCACCCGTCACCACCCCACCGGCCCCACGCTCCGAGGAGGACCGCCATGACACTGCTGGACGCCATGACCTGGCAGGGCACGCTGCACAGCGACGGCTGGGTGGAACCGGCCGGCGGCACGGCGCCCGTGCGATCCCCCGCCACCGGCGAGGAGATCGCCCAGGTGGGCGTGGCGAACGCCGAGGACGTGACGCGCGCCTGCGCCCGCGCCGCCGCCGCCCAGCGCGCCTGGGCCGCCACCGGATACGCCGAACGGGCCGCGGTGCTGCGCCGGGCCGGGCACCTGTTCGAGCGGCACGCCGCCGAGATCGGCGACTGGATCGTGCGGGAGGCCGGGTCCATCGCACCCAAGGCCGGGGTGGAGACCGACACCGCGGCGCAGGAGTGCTACGAGGCGGCGGCGCTGGCCTCGCACCCGCTCGGCGAGATCATTCCGAGCGCCCAACCGCGACTCAGCCTGGCTCGCCGGTTGCCCGTCGGCGTCGTCGGAGTCATCGCGCCGTTCAACTTCCCGCTCATCCTGGCCACCCGCTCCGTCGCCCCGGCCCTGGCGCTGGGCAACGCGGTGGTGCTCAAGCCCGATCCGCGCACGGCGGTCTGCGGTGGCATCTCGATCGCACGGGTCTTCGAGGAGGCCGGCCTGCCCGACGGGCTGCTGCACGTCCTGCCCGGCGGGGTCGACGCCGGCGAGGCGCTGGTGGCCGACCCGAACGTGCGGGTGATCAGCTTCACCGGCTCGACTGCGGCCGGTCGCCTGGTCGGCGAGGCGGCGGCACGCCACCTCAAACGCGCCCACCTCGAACTCGGTGGCAACTCGGCGCTGATCGTGCTCGACGACGCCGACCTGGAGCTCGCGGTCTCCGCCGGAGCCTGGGGGTCGTTCCTGCACCAGGGCCAGATCTGCATGACCACCGGCCGGCACCTGGTGCACGAGAGCCTGTCCGAGCGGTACGTCGAGCGGCTGGCGGAGAAGGCGAACCACCTGCCCGTCGGCGACCCGGCGAAGGAGCAGGTGGCGCTCGGACCGATCATCGACGAGCGCCAGCGCGACAAGATCCACGCACTGGTCACGGCAAGCGTCGACGCGGGCGCCCGGCTGGCGGCCGGGGGCACGTACGAGGGGCTGTTCTACCGGCCGACGGTGCTCACCGACGTCACCCCCGCGACCCCGGCGTACGCCCAGGAGGTCTTCGGCCCGGTCGCGCCGGTGATCACGTTCACCGACCAGGCCGAGGCGGTGGAGTTGGCCCGGCAGACCGAGAACGGCCTGTCACTGGGCATCCTGAGCCGCGACGTGATGAAGGCGATGTCGCTCGCCGACCGGATCCCCAGCGGAATCGTGCACATCAACGACCTGACGGTGAGCGACGAGGCGGTGGCGCCGTTCGGTGGGGTGGGAGCCTCCGGCACCGGCTCGCGGTTCGGCGGGCCGGCGGCGAACGTCGAGGCGTTCACCGAGACCCAGTGGCTCACCGTGCAGGGCACCATCACGCGCTACCCGTTCTGACACCGGAGGAGAGGAGCATGCCGGAGATGCGTACCCAGGTCGGCATCGTCGGCGCGGGACCGGCGGGGCTGATGCTGTCGCACCTGCTGCACCTGCGCGGCATCGAGTCCGTGGTGCTGGAGAGCCGCAGCCGCGACCACGTCGAGCACCGGCTCCGGGCGGGCGTGCTCGAACAGGGCTCGGTCGACCTGCTCTGTCGCAGCGGTGTGGGTGAACGGCTGCGCCGGGAGGGACTGCGTCACGAGGGCATCGAGCTGCGCTTCGCCGGGGAGTCGCACCGGGTGCCGATGGCGGACCTGACCGGGCGGGCGATCACCGTCTACGGGCAGCAGGAGGTGGTCAAGGACCTGATCGCCGCCCGGCTCGCGGCCGGTGGCTCGATTCTCTTCGAGGCCGACGTGGTACGTCTGGACGGTCTCGACTCGGACTCGCCGGTGGTCCACTTTCGACGCGACGGGCGCGACGAGGAGCTGCGCTGCGACTTCGTGGCCGGCTGCGACGGGTTCCACGGGGTGAGCCGGGGCGCGGTGCCCGAGGGTGTGCTGACCACCTACGAGCGGGCGTACCCCTTCGCCTGGTTGGGTGTCCTCGCCGCCGCGCCACCAGCCGTGGACGAGCTCATCTACGCCAACCACGAGCGTGGTTTCGCCCTCTACAGCATGCGCTCCCCCGAGATCTCCCGGCTGTATCTGCAGGTCGCACCGGACGAGGACATCGCCGCGTGGCCGGACGAGCGGATCTGGGCGGAGCTGCGGACCCGGTTGGAGACGGTGCCGGGGTGGTCACTCAACGAGGGGCCGATCCTGGAGAAGTCCATCACGCCAATGCGCAGTTTCGTGGTCGAGCCGATGCGGTGGGAGCGGCTGTTCCTGGCCGGGGACGCCGTCCACATCGTCCCACCGACCGGCGCCAAGGGAATGAACCTGGCTCTCGCCGACGTCGCGCTGCTCGGTGACGCGTTCGCCGCGTGGTACGACGAGGGCCGCACCGATCTGCTGGACGGCTACTCGGCCACGGCGTTGCGCCGGGTCTGGCGGGCCCAGCACTTCTCCTGGTGGATGACCTCCATGCTGCACCGGCTGGAGCGCGACGACCCGTACGAGTCGAAGCTGCAGATCGCCACGCTGAGGTATGTCACCACCTCCGAGGCGTACGCCAGGAGCCTGTCGGAGAATTACGTGGGCCTGCCCGAGGTGTGAACGGGAGCCGGCGTGACGTCGCGTTGTTCAACTTATCCATGACGGGCGTCAGAAATTATTGACTTTCAATGCCGGCGTGACTGACCATGGCCACCACAGCGGCGTGCGCCCCCACGCAGCGGTAGTTCACCTGCAGATCCGAGGCATCCGCCGACTTCCGACGCACCCACCACCCCCGCCCAGGAAGGGCCTCGTCAATGAAGAAGGTCATGGCTCTCGGGCTGATCGCTGCTACCGCGATCGCCCTCACCGGATGTACCGACTCCGACGCGTCCACACCGTCCGATCAGGACTCCGGCGACCTGCGCCCGGTCCGGGTCGCGGCGCTGCCCATCACCGAGACCGCCGCGCTGTGGGGTGGCATCAAGGCGGGCCTCTTCGCCGAACGCGGCCTCCAGGTCGAGGTGCTGCCCGCCCAGGGCGGCGCGCAGGCCATTCCCGCGCTCATGAACGGCGACATCGACTTCGCGATCGGCCAGCCGTTCGGCCCGTTCCGGGCCGACCTGCGCGACCTCGGTGTCGTCATCATCGGCAACTACGCCTCCTCGTACGCCGACGGCGACGACATCAACGCCGTGGTGGCCTCGGCGAAGTCCGGCATCAAGCGGCCGGCCGACCTCGCCGGCAAACGGGTCTCGGTCAACAGCCTGGGCGCCGCCGGCGACGTGACGATCATGGCGGCGGTCGAGAAGGACGGCGGCGATCCGTCGACGATCAAGTTCGTCGAGGTCGCGTTCCCGGACGCCCCGGCCCAACTCGAATCCGGAAACATCGACGCCGCCTGGGTGCCGGAGCCGTTCGTCACGCAGCTCAGGGGCCGCGGCGACACCTTCGTCGTCGCGCCCTACCAGGCGGTGGTGCCCGGCCTGACCACGCTCACCACCATCACCACCAAGGAACGCACCGAGAAGGACGCCAAGCTGGTCGAGGACTTCACGGCGGCGATGAAGAAGACGCTGGAGTGGGCCAAGGACCCCGCCAACGAGGCGGCGCTGCGGCAGGCCATCAAGGACAACCTGGAGCTGCCGCCACCGGTGGCCGACTCGGTGCGGCTGCCGGAGTTCGGTTGGGACGTCGACCGGCAGAGCCTGCAGACGCTCGCCGAACTCGCCCTGAAGTACAAGGTGCTCGACAAGCAACCCAACCTCGACCGTCTCATCCAGCAGCAGTAGCCGGCGCGATCCCGCCCTCCCCGGCCCCGGCGCGGGGAGGGCCTCGCCGCACCGCCTGACGACGGGAGTGACATGCGCGTTCCCTCCACCCGACGACTGCGCGCGTTGCGCAGGGCGATGCTGGGCGTCGTCGGCCTGACCGGCTTCCTCCTCATCTGGCAACTGATCCCGACGTTGGGCCTGATCAACCCGTTGTACCTGCCGTACGTGACGGACGTGCTGGCGCGGCTGTTCGAGCAGCTCGTCGACCTCGCGTTCTGGCGGCGGCTGGGCAGCACCATGACGTCCTGGGCGATCGGCCTGACGGTGGCGACAATCGCCGCCGTCGTCCTCGGCACCGTCGTCGGGCTGGTGCCCTTCCTGCGGCGCGCGACCCACACGATGGTCGAGTTCCTGCGGCCGATCCCGTCGGTCGCCCTCATCCCGCTCGCCGTGCTGATGTTCGGCATCCAGCGGCAGGCGGCCCTCGTCATCATCATCTACGCGTCGTTCTGGCAGGTGTTCGTGCAGGTGATCTACGGTGTCGCCGACGTCGACGCGGTGGCCCGCGACACCGCCCGCAGTTTCGGCCTGACCCGGCGGGAGCAACTCTCGCACCTGGTCCTGCCGACCACCCTGCCGTACCTCATGACCGGGCTGCGGCTCGCGGCGGCGGTCGCGCTCATCCTCGCCATCACCGCGGAGATGGTGATCGGCAACCCCGGCCTCGGGCGCATGATCGAACTGTCCCGGTCCGCCGGCGACGCCCCCGGCCTGTACGCGCTGGTCGTGGTCACCGGCCTGCTCGGCCTCACGGTGAACATCGTCTTCCGGTTCGTCGAGCGTCGGGTGCTGTCGTGGCACCAGTCAGTACGAGGGGAGGAGCCGTTGTGACCGCGTACACCGGGCGGATCGCCGCCACGCGGCGTGGTCGGACGGTCGGCTCCCGGATCGCGGCGGGCCTCGCCTACCCGCTGGGGCTGCCGATTCTGCTCCTGGTGCTCTGGGGTGTGGTGGCGACGAGGGCGACGAGCACGTTCTTCCCCGACCCGCTGACGATCGCCGAGGCCTTCCGGCAAACCTGGGTCGGGCCGGCGTTCGTCGAGGACGTGCTGCCGAGCCTCACCCGCCTCGGCCTCGGCATCGCCGCGTCGATCGTGGTCGGCATCGCCGCCGGCACCGTCATCGGCCTGACCCAGTGGTTGCGGGACCTCCTCGAACCGTTGCTGGAGTTCCTCCGGGCCATCCCGCCACCGGTGCTGATCCCGGTGGCCATGCTCCTGCTCGGGATCACGGACACCATGAAGGTGGTCGTGATCGTCTCCGGCGCGGTGTGGCCGATCCTGTTGAACACCATCGAGGGTGTCCGGGGCACTGACAGCGTCATGAAGGAGACCGCGAGATCGTTCCAGGTCTCCTGGTGGGAGCGGCTCTGGTTCCTGGTGCTCCCGGCCGCCAGCCCACGGATCATGGCCGGGGTCCGCCAGGCCCTCTCGGTGGCGCTGATCCTGATGGTCATCTCCGAGATGTTCGCCTCGTCGTCCGGCCTCGGCTACCGGATCGCCTACTTCCAGCGCAACTACCTGATCGCCGAGATGTGGAGCGGCATCCTCCTGCTCGGTCTCGTCGGCGTCTTCCTCGCCGTCGCTTTCGGTCTCGTCGAACGGCGCGTGCTGCGCTGGTACCACGGAATCAGGGAGGTCAACCGTGTCTGACCGGCGCACCCTGCTGCGGGTGGAGCACCTGCGGAAGGTCTACGAGTCCGCGACCGGCGACGTCGAGGCGATCGGGGACATCAGTTTCACGATGGACGCCGGCGAGCTCATCTGCGTCGTCGGGCCGTCCGGGTGCGGCAAGACCACCCTGCTGAAGTGCCTGGCCGGCCTGCTGCGGCCCACCAGCGGCGTGGTCGAGATGGACGGCGCGCCGGTGACCGGGCCCAGCCCGGCGATGGCCGTCGTGTTCCAGGAGTACGGACGCAGCCTCTACCCCTGGCTCACCGTGCGCGGCAACGTCGAGCTTCCGTTGCGGCACAAGAAGCTGACCCGCGCCGCCCGGAGCAGGCTGGTCGTCGACGCCCTTGAGGCGGTGGGCCTCGCGCACGCCGCACGCAGCCACCCGTGGCAGCTCTCCGGGGGGATGCAACAGCGGGTCGCGATCGCGCGGGCGATCGCCTACCAGCCCGACGTCCTGATCATGGATGAACCGTTCGCCGCTGTGGACGCGCAGACCCGGGCCGACCTGGAGGACCTGGTGCGGGAGCTGCACGCCAGCCGCAGCATCTCAGTTGTCTTCGTCACCCACGACATCGACGAGTCGGTGTATCTCGGTCAGCGGGTTCTAGTATTGTCCACGTCGCCGACCTGGGTCCAGGAGGACCTCGCGATCGACCTGCCACCGGAGCGCGATCAGATCACGACCCGCGCCCTGCCCCGTTTCACGCAACTGCGGACGCACGTCTACGACCAGATCCAGCGGGCCAAGCGCGGGCAGGCGGTGGCCCCGTGATCCGCGCCGTGACCGACGGCCAGGTCAACGAGTTCGCCGAAGGGAAGGGCTGTGGGTAGTCGTCAGCCGAAGCAGTTGTTGCTCGCCTTCTTCGGCGAGCACGTCGTCGACGGTGACACCGGGCCGATCCGGGCGAGCGTCCTGATCACCGTGCTGGAGGGTGCGGACGTGGCCGCGCCGGCCACCCGCGCGACCCTCGACCGGCTCGTGCACAGCGGCATCCTCGCCCGTAGCCGCAGCGGCCGGGAGACGCTGTTCTCGCTGACCGAACACGGCGCGGCGGTGTTGCGCGAGGCGAAGGACCGCGTTCGCGGCCCCCGGCCGTTCGACCCGCAGGGCAGCGGCTGGACCCTGGTCACCTTTTCGATCCCGGAGGGCCAGCGGATGCTGCGGCACCGGCTGCGCTCCACCCTCACCTGGGAGGGCTTCGCGCCGATCCGCGACGGGCTCTGGCTCGCGCCCGGCGAGGTCGACCTCGCCGGGTCGTTGGAGCCGCTGCGCCAGGACCTCGCACCCAACACCGTGGTCGCCTTCCACGCCCGCGAACTCGCCGGGTTCCCGATCGGCGAGAGCGTCCGCGCGGCGTGGGACATCGAGGCGATCCGGCGCGCCCACCTCGCCTTCATCGACGTGTGGGACGACCCGTCCGCGGCGACGCTGGCGCCGAGCGCCCTCACCGTACGGACGATGCTGGTGGCGGACTGGCTTGCGCTGCTGCGCGCCGACCCGAGGCTGCCCGCCGAGTTCATGGACGCGCAGTGGCCCGCCACCAGGTCGGTGGAGACCTACCGCCGGATGCACGAGAAGCTGGCCGGGGCGTCCGCGGCGGAGTTCGCCGACCTCGTCGCGGCCCGGCCCGCGGCTAGGCGCCGAATCGGGCCCGCAGATCGGCCTTCCGCACCTTCCCCGACGCCGTCCGCGGCAGCTCGTCCACGATGACGACGTTCTTCGGCAGCTTGTAGCGCGCGATCCTGCCGTCGAGGTGAGCCCGGATGGTGGCGGTGTCCACTGACGCGCCCTCCCGGACCGTCACTATCGCCCACGGCACCTCGCCCCAACGCTCGTCCGGTACGCCGATGACCGCCGCCGAGGTGACCCCGTCGACCTCGGTGAGCAGTTGCTCGAGTTCGAGCGGGTAGATGTTCTCGCCCCCCGAAATGATCATGTCCTTGAGGCGGCCGGTGATGTAGAGGTAGCCGTCGGCGTCCAGGTGGCCGAGGTCGCCGGAGCGGAACCACCCGTCGGCGGTGAACGCCTCGGCGGTCGCCTCCGCGAGCCCGTGGTAGCCGGGGAAGACGTTGGGTCCGGCGACCTCGATCTCACCGACGACGCCGGTGGGCACCACCGCGCCGGCCGCGTCGGTGATCCGCACGTCGGTGAAGAAGTGCGGCAGGCCGACACTGCCCTGCTTGACGCGGGTCATCGCCGGCGGCAGCGCGGTGGCCCCCGGCGCGGCCTCGGTCATGCCGTAACCCTGCGAGAACGACAGACCCCGCGCCTCGTACGCGTTGAGGATCCTGGCCGGCACCGCCGAACCTCCGCAGGTGAGCTTCGTCAACGTCGACAGGTCGGTCGACGCCCAGGCGGGGTGGTCGGCCATCAGCTGGTAGGTGGTGGGTACGCCGCTGAGCATGGTGACCCCGTACCGCTCGATCTGCGCGAGCGCGCGCCCCGGCTCGAAGCCCTTCTCGATGACCATCGTGGCGCCCTTGAGGATCACCGGCAGGGCGCCCATCCCGAGCGAGGCGACGTGGAACAGCGGCGAGATCATGAGCGCGACGTCGGTGGAGACGACGTCGTAGTCGACCACGCAGTTGAGCGCCACCCAGGTGAGGTTGCCGTGGGTCAGCACCGCGCCCTTGGCCCGGCCGGTCGTGCCCGAGGTGTAGACGATCGCCGCCGGATCCTCGTGGGTGGTGTCGGCATGGTCGGTGAGGCCGGCGGCCGCCCGGGTCAGGTACGCCAGCCCGGGTCGGTCCGCGGTGCCGTCGCCGTTGACGATGACGTACGGGGTCCGGGCGGCCGACACGGCGGCGGCCACCGGCACCGCGAAGTCCGGGTCGTGGATCAGCACCCGCGCGCCGCAGTCGGCGAGGACGTAGGCGATCTCGGGGACGGCGAGCCGCGTGTTGATCGGCACGAAGACGGCACCGACCTGGGCCGCCGCGAACATCACCTCGAGCAGTTCGGGGCTGTTCTCGCCCAGGTAGGCGACGGGGTCGCCCTTGCCGACGCCCCGCTCCCGCAGCACCGCCGAGATCCGGTCCGTGGCGTCGGCGAACTGCCCGTAGGTCAGCGGCGAACGGTCGTGGATGATCGCGATCTGGTCCGGGGACTTGAGCCGGCGCCTGGCCACCCAGGCGCCGATTCCGTGCTGCTGCATCATCTTCTCCCGGGGGTGGAGGTGGTGTGCTCGCCCGGCTCGACGGTCGCCCCCCGGGCTCAGGCGTAGAAGCGGTACAGCCCTCGCGCGACGACCGCCGGCTTGCTCCCGCCCGCGATCTCGATCGTCTGGTCGACAGTGAGCTGGTAGCCGCCGGGAACCTCGACCACCTCGGCGACGGTGGCCCGCATCCGCACCCGCGCCCCGACCACCACCGGTGCGGGGAAACGCACCTTGTCGAGGCCGTAGTTCACCTTCGTGGTCACACCCTTGACCTCGAGCAACTCGGTCCAGAAGGGCACCGCCAGCGAGAGGGTGAGGAAGCCGTGCGCGATCGGCGCGCCGAACGGGCCGGTCTTCGCCCGTTCCGGGTCGACGTGGATCCACTGGTGGTCGTCGGTCGCGTCGGCGAAGAGGTCCACCTGGTCCTGCGTGACGGTGCGGTAGCCGGTGTGACCGAGGTCGGTGCCGGCGAGGTCGCCGAGCCGGTCGTAGGTGATGGTCATCGTCATGGCATGTGTCCTCTCGTCGTCACCGGGCGGCAAGGCCCAGCAGTCGGGCCGCGTTGTCCTTCAGGATGCCCGGGAGCACGTCCGGCTTGAGGTCGGTGCTCTGCACGTCGCGCAGCCACCGGTCGGGGGTGAGCATCGGGTAGTCGGTGCCGAAGAGCACCCGTCGCTTCAACAGCGAGTTCGCGTAGCGCACCAACTCGGCCGGGAAGTACTTCGGGCTCCAGCCGGACAGGTCGATCCAGGTGTTGTGCTTGTGCGTGGCCACCGACAACGCCTCGTCCTGCCAGGGCACCGACGGGTGCGCCATGATGATCTGCAGGTCGGGGAAGTCGGCGGCGATCGGGTCGAGCAGCATCGGATTCGACAGGCCGAGCCGCAGACCGTGACCGCCCGGCGTACCCGCGCCGATGCCGGTCTGCCCGGTGTGGAAGAGCGCCGGGACCCCCGCCCGCTCCAGCAGGCCCCACAGTGGCGCGTACTCGTCGTGGCGGGGATCGAAGCCCTGCACCGTGGGGTGGAACTTGAAGCCCCGGACCCCCTCCTCCCGGATCAGCCGGTCGGCGAGCTCGACTGCCGCTCCCCCGGTGCGCGGGTCGACCGACCCGAACGGGATGAGCACGTCGGCGTGCTCGGCCGCCGCGCGGGCGATGGCGGTGCTCGACAGCGGCTGGTGCTTCAGTTGCGTACGCGCGTCCACTGTGAAGACGACGGCCACCATCCGCCGCTCGCGGTAGTACTGTGCCACCGCGTCGACAGCGGGCCGTGGGCCGTCCGTCTTGAAGTACGCCGACGCCGCCGCCACGAGCGGCTCGGGCAGTGAGGTGTGCCCGTGGTCGTCGACCTCGATGTGCACGTGCATGTCGATCGCCGTGACGTCGTCGAGGTCGATCGCGGACTGGTACATCGGGCCACCCTCCGTCGGCGGGGCTGTTCGGGCCGGTCAGGACGTCGGGGGCTCGAACTCCTCGGGGAGTTTCGGGAAGCGTTCACCGACGCTCTGCGCGGCACCCGCGAACGTCGTCGGCCAGGCCTGCACGAGCGCGTCGTACGTCCAGCCGCCCTCGCGGTGCGCGGTCAGCGCGGCCTCGGGGTGGGTCCAGATCTGCAGGCGGTCGCCGCCGACCCCGATCACCTGCCCGGTCACTGAGGCCGCCGCGTCGGAGCCGAGGAACGCGACGAGCCCGGCCGCGTCGTCCGCCGTGCCGAACCCCAGCTCGTGCCGGAAGAACGCGGGCATCGGCTCGCCGTTCGCCTCGGCCCGCACCGCCGCGGCGAAGTAGGGGACGGTGGCGGTCATCGTTGTCGCCGCGACCGGTACGACGGTGTTGGCGGTGATGCCGGCCCGCTGGAGTTCGAGCGCCCAGGTACGGACCATGCCGACGATGCCCGCCTTGGCGGCGGCGTAGTTGGTCTGGCCGAAGGTGCCCCGCTGCCCGGTGGGTGACCCGACGCAGATGATCCGCCCGCCCTCGCCGGCCTGCCGCATGTGCCGCACCGCCTCACGCACAGTGGTGAACGTGCCGCGCAGGTGCACGTTGATGACGGTGTCGAAGTCGTCGTCGCTCATCTTCCACAGCACCGTGTCGCGCAGCACGCCGGCGTTGGTGACGAGGATGTCCAGCCGCCCGAAGCGCTCGACGGCCGTGCTGACGAGTTCCTTCGCGGTCTCGGTCGGGCCGACCGGTGCGACCACCGCGACGGCCCGGCCGCCGGACGCCTCGATCGCCGCCACGGCGTCGGCGGTGGCCTCGGCGTCGACGTCGTTGACCACGACCGAGGCGCCGCGGCGCGCCAACTCCTGCGCGTAGGCGAGGCCGAGACCCCGCCCGGCGCCGGTGACGATGGCGACTTTGCCGTCCAGTGCCATGAGGTGCTCCCTTTCGTCGATGCCGATCCGCGCACGAAGGTGGGGAGTAACACGCGCACCGGCAACGTAATGCAGAATTTGACCGGGCGTCAACGATTTGCAGTCTGTCTACATCAGACGGCAGGGCCGGTGGCGTTGTTCAGCGCCCGGGAGACCACCCGGCCGGCGGCCTGTACCAGCGGGGCCAGCGCCACCGGGTCGGCTCGGTCGTGGGCGACCACCAGTGAGATCGCCGCCACCACACCCTCCGGTACGCGGATCGGCGCGGCCACCGACAGGGCGTCCATGGTGACCTGACGGTCGCTGACCGCGTACCCGGCCCGGCGCACCTCGGCGAGGCAGCCGCGCAGCCGCCGAGGGTCGGTGATGGTCAGTTCGGTGTACCGCTCCAGCGGCGCGGCCAGCACCCGCTCCTGCACCTCGGCGGGCGCGTGGGCGAGCAGGACCAACCCGACCCCGGTGGCGTGCAACGCGAAGCGACCCCCCACCCGGGTGAGCACGGGCACCGCGTGCCGCCCGGCGATCCGTTCGATGAAGACGAGTTCGAGGCCCTGCCGCACGGCCAACTGGACGTTCTCGTGGGTCACCTCGTACAGGTCCTCCATCACCGGCAGGGCCAGCTCCCGCAGCCCCAGGCCCCGCGGAGCGAGCGAACCCACCTCCCACAGCCGCAGACCGATCCGGTACCGGCCGTCGTCGCCGCGCTCCAGCGCCCCCCACGCGACCAGCTCCGCGGCCCGCCGGTACACGGTGGGCAGTGGCATCCCGGTGCGCCGCGCCAACTCGCTCAGGGTCAACGCCGGGGTGGCCGGGCTGAACGCGTCGAGCAGCGCCAGCACCTTGCTCGTCACCGACCGCCCCGGCTCTGCGCGCACCCCGTCATCATCCCCGCCCACGCCGGGCGCTCACAGCTCCAGCACGAGTCGGGGCGTACGGGCCCGGGACACGCAGATCATCATGGTGTCGCCAGCGGCCCGCTCCTGCGCGGTGAGCAGGCTGTCGCGATGCTCCGGCACGCCGGCGAGCACCGGGGTCTCGCAGGTACCGCAGGTGCCCTCCCGGCAGGACGAGAGGACCTGCACGCCGGCCTCCTCCACCGCCCGCAGGATCGGCGTGCCCGGCGGCACCGTCACCGTCCGCCCGGAGAGCGCGAGTTCGACCTCGATCGTGGTGTCCGGCGCGCCGGTGTCGCCCCGCGCGGTGAACCGCTCGACGTGCAGGCAGCCGGGAGGCCAACCGCGGCACAGCTCCTCCACCGCGGTGATCAGTGGTTCCGGCCCACAGCAGTAGACGAGCCCGGTGCCGGGCCGGCCCAGCAACCCGGCCAGGTCAAGCAACCCGGTCTCGTCCTGCGGGTGCAGGCTCACCCGGTCGCCGTACTTCTCCCGCAGGGTGGTGGCGAAGGCCATGGTGGCGCGGGTGCGTCCCCCGTACACCAGCCGCCAGTCCGCGCCCGCGGCGTCGGCGGCGGCGACCATCGGCGCGAGGGGGGTGATGCCGATGCCACCGGCGACGAAGAGGTACCGCCGCGCCGGGACCAGGGGGAAGGTGTTGCGGGGTCCGCTCACCCGGACGGTCGCGCCGACGGTGAGCCGCTCGTGCACCAGCCGGGAGCCGCCGCGTCCGTCCGGGTCGCGCCGCACCGCGATCCGCAGCACGGACCGGTCCGCCGGGTCGCCACAGAGGGAGTACTGACGGGCCAGTCCGCCGCCCAACTCCAGGTCGATGTGCGCGCCGGGCGTCCACTCGGGCAGCTCACCGCCGTCGGCACGACACAGGCGCAGCGCCACCACGTCGGCGGCCACCTGATCGCGTCCGGCGACCACCAGTTCCACTCCGGTCAGCGCGTCCACTGTCACCCGCGCATCGCCAGCCGCCTCGGCGGGCCGGGCACCGGCACGGCCAGGCCCTGGTGGCCCTGCGGGTGGGCGAGCAGCCACTCCCACAACTCGACCGGTTCCTCGGCGAGGCGCTCGGCACCACAGTGGCAGATCCCGCGCAGGGTGTCGGTGCCGGGCACCCAGTGGATCCGGTAGACCCGCTCCCCGGTGAGCGTGCCGGCCCGGGACGTCACCGCGCCGCTCCCACCGTCCCCGACCCGACCATCCGGGCCAGCAGCCGCCGGGCGGCCAGGCCACCGGTGTCGATGTTGATGCTCAACTCCTGGTACCGGTCCGGTTCGGTCACGAGCACCTGCTCCAGGATGTTGAGCGCGGTCACGTCCTGCATGACCACCGTGTGGTTGCTGTGGTGCAGGTACTCACTGACCGACTCGTCGTCGATGGCGAAGTCGCGCGCCACCGCCCAGAAGTCATAGGTGGTGTGCTCCGTCGACGGGGTGATGGCGTACACGATCTCGGCGTGGAACGCCTCGCTGTCCTCGCCCTCGGCGGGCGGATAGACACCCTGCGGCGCGATGCGGCTGTGCAGGAGGTAGAGGCAGGGCGGGTGGTATTCGATGTCCTGCCACCGGGTGATCCGGCCCTGGATCCCGGTCGAGCGCGCGTAGAACGGCGGGCACTCGGCGTCGTCCATGTGCCGGCTGACGTAGACGATCGCCCGGTCCTCGTCCACCTCGGTGGTGATCGGGGTGTTCGCCACCTCCGGCGTGCCGATGTAGCCGCCGTGCAGGTAGGTCTCGTGGGACAGGTCCAGGAGGTTGTCCACCAGCAGGCTGTACCGCGCGTTCAGCGGCGCCATGCCCCGCACCACCGCGTAGCGCGGGTCGGCGAGCCAGGGTGCGCGGGGAATCGCGGCCGGGTCGGCCCGGTCCAGGTCGCCGATCCAGACCCAGATGAAGGAGTCCTGTTCCACCACCGGGAACGAGGTCACCCGCGCGGTACGCGGGATGCGCTGTTGACCGGGTACGAAGACACACGCACCGCTCGGGTCGTAGGTGAAGCCGTGGTAGCCGCAGACGATCGTGTCGCCGTCGAGCCGGCTCTCCGAGAGCGGGAAGCGCCGGTGCACGCACCGGTCGGCGAGCGCCACCGCCTTCCCGGCACCGGTGCGGTACAGCACCAACGGCTCACCGAGCACCGTGCGGGCGAGCAGGCCGCGCCCCACCTCACTGCCGTAGGCCGCCACATACCACTGGTTACGCGCGAATGCCATCAGACCGGACCTCCATGCGCACGGACGTCGATGGAGTCGCAGCATCGCGTGTGGTGCCCACGGTGGGGACTGGCGCTTTCACTGGGTGAAAGCCGAAGCGCTCAGCCCTCGCCGGACTTCTGCAACTGCCGCTGCTCGGCGCCCGACGATCGGCGCTCCTGCTCACCCGGCGGCCTCGTCCTGCGCCCGCATTCCGTGTAGGTCGTAGCTGAACTCACCGGCATCCAGCCGGGCCCGCAGCCGCGTCTCCTTCTCGATCCGACTCCGCGTCGCGGCGGCCACCTCGGCCGCACTCTCCCGCGCTACGACCACGGCACCGTCGGCGTCGAGCACCACCACGTCTCCCGGGTTGACGGTCGTCCCACCCAGGTGGACCGCGACGTCGAGCGAGCCCCGCGCCCGCTTGGTCGCGCCTCGGACCCGTTGCCATCGGGCCCAGATCGGCAGCCCGAGTTCCCGGAGCTCATCCACGTCGCGTACCGCCGCGTCCACCAGCAGGCCCGCCGCGCCAGCGACCTTGGCCTGGCTGGCCAGCAGCTCACCGATCAGGGCTACCGGGGCGGGCTCGGGCATGGTGAGCACGAGCACGTCGCCGGGGCGCACCAGCGTCATCGCCTCGTGCACGGCCCGGTTGTCGTCCTGACCGCAGCGGACGGTCCGGGCCACACCGGCGACCCGAGTGCCCGGAACGATCTGGACAAGGTCGACGTCGAGCAGGCCAGACCTGCCGGCAGCCTCGTAGACGGTCGCCACCCCGCCGGCAGCCAATGTCTCGATCACACCCGGTCCGACGACCGCCACGTCACGAAACTCGCTCACAGAGCCCCCACCACGTTCGGGATCAATCGCTGGAACGCCTCGGCCTGCCGAATGCCGGGGTCGCCGGTCACCCGGCGGGCGTGGTTACCACGCTGATCGGCCCGCTGCGTGTAGTAGTCGCGCAGGTAGCCCTGGGCGCCCATCGACGCCATCGCCTCCTGCTTGGCCGCCATCACATCGGTGATGTCGACGAAGACGGTGGGGACGAACCCACAAAGCTCGGGCTGGTGCGGTTCGAAGACCAGGAACTCCGAGGGCGGGGCGGTCCGGAAGCCGCTGGACACCCCGGCTCCCGCGGTGAGCTGCCGGGCGGTCGCCACTGCGGTGTGCGCCACCGGGTGATCCGGGTTGAAGGGATCGCGGTCCGGGTGGGTGACCACCACGTGCGGCGCGTACTCCCGCATCAGCGCGGCCAGGCGGTCGATGTCCTCGTCCCTGATCCGCAACGGGTAGTCGCCGAGATCGAACGTCTCCAGGCGGGCGCCGACCATGGCGGCAGCGCGCTCCGCCTCCGCGTGCCGCAGCCGCTTGACGTTCTCCACCGTCTGGTTCGGGTCTTTCCAGAGCTCGCCGGACTCGCCCCGTTCTCCGTAGGAGAGTGCCAGCACGACAGCCTCACCACCCGCCATTGTGTGTTTGGCGACCGCCCCCGCGGCCCGCCAGACGAAGTCGGCCGAGTGGGCACCCACCACAAGCAGTCGCCGCGCGCTCATGCTGGCACCGTCGCCTTGGGCATCGCCAGACGACGGGAGTTGACCACAGCCATGACGTGAATCTCCTCATCGGTGAAGCCGGCGTCGAGCAGGCGGTCGGCGAAGAGCGCCAGACCGTCCTCGACCGGCGGGTTGAAGGGTTGCCCGAGGTCGCTGGAGAGGACGGAGTGCGCCGTGCCGACCGCCCGGATGGTGGCGAACAGCTCCAGCCAGGCGACCTTGCCCGAGTGCGGGGTGGTGAAGCAGCGTTCCAACAGGGCACCCGCCTCGGCCAACTCCCGCTGCTGCTCGGCCGGCAGCCGCTGGGACGTGAACTCGGGATGGGTGACCACGATCCGGCGTACGCCCTCTTCGCGGGCGGCCCGGACGACGGCGACGATCTCGTCGCCACTCAGGTGTCCGGTGGCGAGTGTGATGTCGTGCCGGGCTATCACCCGCAGCACCTGGCGTACCCGCTCGAGAACGCGCCCTTCGTCGTCGACGACCTCGACCGGCTCCGGCACGATGCCCTGGCTGTGCAGATCGGCTTGGAACGCCCCCCACATCGCCGGCGTGGCACCCGGCAGGTCGGCGGCGGTGTTACGCCGCTGGTTTCCGGAGTCCACCGTCGGCATCCAGACGATGCGCGCGCCCTGCCGTGCCGCGACCTCAACGGCGACCGGGTTGATGCCGCCCATGGCGCCGTTGAGAGTGATCGCGCCGAGCGTGTCGACGCCGGGGACCACTTTGCGGACGACGGCCGCCCGCTCGGCCGTGGCCACGTAATGGGACTTGAGGACGAAACCGGCGAGCCCGACCTCGGCACACCGGTACGCCAGATCGACATCGTCGATCCGCCGCGCCATGACGTCAGGGGCCACGTGGACGTGCGTGTCGTAGGCACCGCGGACCAGGGCGCGGGCCCGGGCGGACGGGGCAGGGTGGTCAGACATCGTGCTCCTTCGAAGGTTCTCGCGGCTTTCCCGGACCGACTGTCCATTGTTGACAGCGCTGTAACTGCAGAAATGACTCCTTCGCAGAGCCCAGGGAAAGGAATCCGGGAACCGGTCCGGTGACAGTCATAGCGATCATCATCTACGATCATTCATCGGGAAGAGCACTGTGGACAGCCCCGGCCCGTGCGGTCTTTGTCGGCATGGCGCGCCGGCGCCTTCTCCGAGACTCTCAAGCTGGAGGCAGCACATGGTCAAGCGCTCTCGCGCCCTGGTAGTGACGTTGCTCGCCGCGGCCCTTGGCGTGACCGGTTGCAGCGGTTCCGATGACGCCAGTGGCGACCCGACCGGCGAGGAGACCGACAGGGTCGCCTACATCACCGCCTTCGGCGCTGTAGGTCGGGACGCGTTCGCCTGGGTGGCGAAGGAGAAGGGCTACTTCGCCGAGGCCGGCATTGAAGTCGACATCAAAGAGGGCGCTGGCAATCAGCAGAACCTGACGGCCCTCAAGTCCGGTCAGGTCCAGTTCGGTGCGCTCGACTTCACCGGTGCCGTGATTCAGGCGGGCAAGGGCGAGTTCACTGACTGGCGGGCCATCGCCGCCGTGCACCAACAGACGCTGATCTCGGTGATGACCACCGCGGACACCAACATCACCACCCCGAAGGACCTGCAGGGCAAGACGATGGCGACCGGCGCCGGGTCGGTGACCGAGCTGCTCTTCCCGGCCTACGCCCGGCTGGCCGGGTTCGACCCGAAGACGGTGAAGATCGAGGGCGTCCAGGCCACGGCGCTCAATGGACTCATGGCCAGCCGGAAGGTCGACGCGCTGGGTACCTTCCTGCTCAGCCGCAACGCGCTACAGGCCGCCTCCAAGAAGGAGGTGGTGGTGCTGCCCTACAGCGACTATCTGCGGGACCTTTTCGGCAACGCGATCATCACCACTCCCTCGCTCATCGAAAAAGACCCCGACCTGGTGCAGCGATTCACCGACGCGGTGCTCAAGGGGCTCCAGTACAGCATCGAGCACCCGGACGAGGCCGCGGCGATCCTCAACAAGGTGAAGCCCACCTATGCCGTGGCGGCGGGCAAGGGCGAGATCGAGGCGATGTCCCCGCACGTTCGCCCCGCGTCAGGCGCCCCGATCGGCTTCATGGATGAGAAGCAGGTGGCCCAGACAATCACCGTCCTACAGGGCGCCGACCTGATTCCGCCCGGCTTGACCCCGGAGGAGATCGTCGACCTGAGGTTCGTGAAGAAGTCCTGACGGAAGATCATCGTGCCTGACCGCCTCCCGCTGTCACAACGCTGGCCCCACGTCGGGCTGCCCGCGCTCGGTGCGGTGCTGGCGATCGCGCTCTGGTGGCTGGCCACCTGGGCCTTCGACATCGAGCCGTTCTTCCTGCCGGCACCCCCGGACGTGGTCGACGCGTTCGTCCGGCTCCCTGGCTACCTTGCAGAGCAGACGATGGTCACCTTCCTGGAGACCGTCATCGGGTTCGGGATCGCGGCCGTGGGTGGGCTCCTGCTCGCCGTCATGCTCGCCGCCTCCCGGACGGTCGAGCGGATGGCCCTCCCCATGATCGCCGGAATCAACGCGGTGCCGAAGGTGGCGCTCGCACCGCTGCTCCTGGTCTGGATCGGGTTCGGCTACGAAACCAAAGTCGTGATGGTTGTGCTGCTCTGCTTCTTTCCGATCCTGGTCTCGACCATGGCTGGGCTGACTTCGACCCCGAACGAACTCGGCGAACTCGCCCGATCCCTCTCCGCCTCGTGGTGGCAGACCTTCGTGAAGGTACGACTCCCGTGGGCCCTCCCGCAGGTCTTCGTCGGACTGAAGGTCGCGACCTCGCTGGCCATCATCGGCGCGACCATCGGCGAGGTGATCAACCCCGAGGCCGGCCTCGGCTCGGTGATCGCCAGTTCCGGCCAGTCCGCCGACACTCCACTCGCGTTCGCGGCGCTGACCCTGCTCGCGCTGATGGGCGCGCTGCTCTTCTACCTGATGGCCGGCCTCGAACGCCTCCTCGCCCCGTGGGCACGGGCGATCTCGTCGTAGTAGCGCGTTGTCAGGCTCTGTGGCGTTCGTAGCGGCTGCTTTGGCACCGGGACCGAGATGCCGCGCGGTGCGCGGGATGACGGTCGTGGCTCTCTCGCACGGGATGGTGTGGCTGCCGTGCCGGCGGCGCGGCAGCCACACCGGGCCTCACCTGTTCTGCTTCTCCTGGCACGGCACGCAGAAGCGGGCGTGCGGGAGAATCTCGAGCCGCTCGGTCGGGATGCTCCGGTGGCACCTCTGGCAGGCACCGTAGGTGCCGTCGCTGATGCGGCTCAGCGCACCGGTGATCTGCTCGATGGTCTGACGGGTGGCGGCCAGCAGCGCGGCCTGGTTGTGGGCCTCGCCCGGGTCGCCGGTGTCGGCGTTGAGCTCGGTCAGTTCCCGCAGCCGGGCCGTCTGGGCGGCGAAGTCGTCCGTCAGGGACGCTCGCATGTCGGCGAGCCAGGTCTGATCGATGGTGCGAGGATGATCGACACTCATGGTCTGCCCCTTCAAAGGGAAATGGACGGGAAAACAAAAAGGGCCGAAGCTTGGATAGCTTCGCCCTAGCGGTCGTTCTGGGTGTGCAACGACTGCGCGGGTGGGCCTCGGCCGGTTCGCACCGGGCTCGACATCCTGTCGGCGAGCGCGGTGTGCGGCGCGCGGACAACCGGCACCCGCATGTCGGCCTTGCGGCGTGTGACCGTCGGCACGCGGACAGCACCGCTCACCGCCACCATGGTGGCGGCGGGCGAGCGGAAGGTCACCGACGGCATGCCCCCACCATAGATTGGTGTCTGCGGTAAAGCCAACGTCTACGGCGATGCCTCAAGATCGTCCGGAGGCTGCTGCTTCGTCAGGTGGAGCAGCCACCCCTCGCCAGTGCGGATCAACGCGTATCGCCGGCTGCCGGTGCGGCCGTGCAGGGTGAACAGCATCCGGCGGTCGGTGCGATCGTGCTCCTCCCAGGTGCCGATGTCGGCGATCGACTTGTCGACGTCCTCGTAGGTGAGGTGTTCGAGGTCGTGGTCGGGCACGGCGATCGCGAGCCGGTTGTCGCCGGGGTTGTCCGGCAGACCGCGGGGCACCGCCCACGAGCGCAGCACGCCGTCCTCCTCGAGCCGCAGGTCGAAGTGCGGTCGCGGTTTGCGGTGGTCGTGCAGGACGAAGGCGGGTGCCACTGCCCCATTCTCGGCGCCGGACGGCCGTCCCGCCGGCCGACGCGAGCACCTCGCGGGCCCCGGGTGAGCGGAACGCCTGCGGCTCAGGAATTTTTGCGTGGCACGCATATTTGCGTGACGCGCAACTAGTGCTAACGTGGTGGCATGACGGGGCTGCGGGAACGCAAGAAGGCCGAGACACGGGCGGCGCTTGGCTGGGCGGCGATCCACCTCACCGCGGAGCGCGGCTACGACAACGTCCGCGTCGAGGACATCGCCGAGGCGGTCGGCGTCTCCCCACGCACCTTCAACAACTACTTCTCCAGCAAGGCCGAGGCGATCGCCTCGCGTCACCTCGACCGCAGCCTGCGCACCGCCGCCGCGCTGCGGGAACGTCCCGCCGACGAGCCGCTCTGGGTTGCGCTCACCCAGGCCGCGCTGGAGCAGTTCACCCGCGGCCCCGAGGTCGAGGCGATGCCCTCCCCCGACCACGCGCAGTGGGTCGCCGGTGTCCGCACCATGCTCGCCGAGCCCGCGTTGCAGGGCGAACGGCTGCGCGCCACAGCGGTCGCCGAGGCCGAGCTTGCCGCCGCGGTCGCCGAGCGAACCGCCACCGACCTCGCCACCGACATGTATCCGCGTCTCGTCGCGGCCGCCGCCAGCGCAGCCGTCGCCGTTGGCATGCAGCACTATCTGGACAGCGCCGACCCACCCACCCCGATCGAACACCTCATCACCGACGCCTTCACCCAGGTCGCCGCCGGCCTCCCTGCCCCGTCGCACTGAGCTGCCCCGTCGCACTGAGCCGCCCGTCGTCCAGGGCCCCACCTCACCCACCACCTCAAGCCGCGTCGCACCCCGCGGCGGGCCGGCCACGTGCCGCGCCTGCCGTGGTGATGACGCGCACCCCGAAGGGATCATCGTCATGATCGATGTCGTCATCGTCGGGGCCGGCCCCAACGGCCTCATGCTCGCCTGTGAACTGGCCCTCGCCGGCGTGCGCCCCGTCGTCCTCGAACGCCACGCCGCGCCCACCGGCGAAGCTCGCGCCAACGGCCTCGTGGGCCAGGTCGTCCGCCTGCTCGACCGGCGCGGCCTCTACGCGCGGCTCAGCGGTGAGAGCACCCCGCCGGTCCCCCAACCCGCCTTCACCTTCGGCGCGTTCCCGCTGGACCTCACGGTGCTCGCGGAGAACCCGCACTACGTGCTCGGGGTGCCGCAGGCCCAGCTCGAGGCCGCCCTCGCCGCCCGGGCCGTCGAACTCGGCGTCGACCTGCGCCGCGGCCACGAGGTCGTCGACCTCCACCAACGCCCCGACGGGGTCGAGGTCGACCTCGCCGACGGTACGCGGCTCAGCTGCCGTTTCCTCGTCGGCGCTGACGGTGGCCGCAGCGCGGTACGCCGTCTGGCCGGCATCGACTTTCCCGGTGTCACCAACGACCGGTCGGTCTCCCGCACCGCCACGGTGACCGTGCCCGCGTCATCAGTCGACCCCCAGACGGGCGGTCTGCGCGTCCCCGGCTACGGCGTCGTCCCACCGTTCCAGCACACCCGCACCGCCCGTGGCCTGATCGCCTGGGCCCCGTTTCCCGGCCGCCCGGCGATCCTGAGCACGACGGAGTGGCCCGACACACCGACGGACGACGAGACCCCGATGGACCTGGCGGAGCTGCGGGCCAGCGTCGCCCGGGTGCTCGGCGCCGACATTCCCCTCGACGCGCCTGACGGCCCCGGCCTGCTGCGACGGTTGACCGGCCGCAACACCCGCATCGCCGCCCGCTACCGCGCCGGCCGGGTGTTGCTGGTCGGTGACGCCGCGCACGTACACCCCGCGATCGGCGGCCCCGGCCTCAACCTCGGCCTGCAGGACGCGGTCAACCTGGGTTGGAAACTCGCCGCCACCGTGCGCGGCTGGGCGCCGCAGGGCCTGCTCGACACGTACGAGACGGAGCGTCGCCCCGTCGCCGAACGGGTCGTGATGTCCACTCAGGCGCAGTCGGCGCTCATCGGCCCCGGCGACGAGATCACCGGCCTGCGGGAACTCTTCGCCGAACTGCTGCGCAAGCCGGAGGTGACCGGGCACATCGCCGCGCTGATGTCCGGCGCGGACATCCACTACCCCGCCGACCCCGCCGACCCGTTGGCCGGTCGTTGCGCCCCCGACGTGATCGTGCACGGCGACCACGGGCCGATGCGCCTCGCGGAGCTGACCCGCACCGCCCGGCCACTGCTGCTGGACTCCACCGGCGCCTACGCGGACGTCGCCGCGCCCTGGCGGGACCGCGTCGACGTGGTCACCGGGCAACTGGAGGGCACGACCGCCGCCGCGTTGCTCGTGCGCCCCGACTGCTTCATCGCCTGGTCCGCCGGGAACGTCG
This sequence comes from Micromonospora sp. M51, assembly GCF_018070305.1. Classification (NCBI taxonomy): domain Bacteria; kingdom Bacillati; phylum Actinomycetota; class Actinomycetes; order Micromonosporales; family Micromonosporaceae; genus Micromonospora; species Micromonospora sp. M51. The sequence goes on from NZ_JAGPXZ010000004.1 coordinate 27,084, forward strand.
ACACGCTGCGCGCCGCGCTGGCCCACCACTTCGGCAACGCACGATGACCACCGGGCACGGCCACCAGCGCACCCTGCCGGTCCGCGCCGACCCGGCTGAGCCCGCGCCGACCCGGCCGGGCGCGCGCCGACCGCCTCGGCTTCGGCCGTCGCCGCTCGTGCCCCTGCCAGGCTCCCGTTCAGTGTCCGTACGCGTGGTGCGCCTTCCACTGCTCGACCGGAGTGAGCGGAACCGCAGCGGGCCGCTCCGGCATCGTGCTCAGCTCGATCCGCTGGCCTTCCGCCGCCGACCGGAGCAGGCTGGTCATCGTTTCGAGGACGTGCAGCGCGACGTCGCCGCCAGCGCGCGGCGGACGCTGATCGTCGGCCCTGACCAGGTCGATCAGACCGATGCCCCGGGATCCGTCGGCGTAACCGGCCCGTGGTTCCAGAGCGCGCCATTCGGTGTCGCCGAGGGCGAAGAGGCGGACCTCGCCGTCGAAGTAGTTCGGGTCGGGCACGGCGAGCGTGCCCGCCTCCCCGTGCACCTCGATCGGTGCGGCCGTCGTCTGGACGCCGTCGAAGCTCGTCGTGATCGTGGAGAGCGCACCGTTGACGTGTTCGAGCACGCCGGTGAGGTGGGTGTCCACCCCGACCGGGATCCGCTGACCGGCGCGCGGGCCCGAGCCGATGACGCGCTCGGCGCGCAGGCGGCTGGCGGCTCCGGTCACCGCGCGGACCGGCCCGAGCAGGTGGATGAGCGCCGAGACGTAGTACGGCCCCATGTCCAGCATCGGGCCGCCACCCGGGGCGTAGTAGAAGTCGGGGTTGGGGTGCCAGCGTTCGTGCCCCGGGGTGACCATGACGGCCGACGCGGACATCGGGCGCCCGATCAGCCCGGCGTCGATCGCCGCCCGTGCCGTCTGCGTGCCGGTGCCGAGGACGGTGTCCGGCGCGCACCCGACGCGGACGCCGGCCGACGCGGCCCGCTCGATGGTCGAGCGCCCGTCCGGGAAGGTCACGGCGAGCGGCTTCTCGACGTACACGTTCTTGCCCGCCTCGATCGTGCCCAGCGAGATGTCGGCGTGCGCTGCGGGGATGGTCAGGTTGAGCACCGTCTGCACGTCCGGGCGGGCCAGCAGACGCTCGACGCTCATCGCCTCGGCGCCGGGGATGGCGGCGGCGACCGCGGCCGACCGGGCGGCGTCGAGATCGGCCACCGCGACGATGCTCACCTCGGGGTGGTCCGCGAGTGTGTCCAGGTAGACGTGGGAGATGACCCCGAGACCTACGACGCCGACGCGGTGCGGGTCGCCCACAGCATCCCCCTCTCGATGACGGTACGAACGCTCGGGTGCTCCAGCACGTCCAGGCTGTGCCCCGGGGTCGTCACGACGACGCGCCCGGCACCCCAGAGCCGGGTCCAGATCGCGGGCGAGGTGACCGGCCGGTGCCATGGATGCCAGGCCTGGGTCGGGTGGGTGGTCTCGGCCAGTACGTCGATGAGGTCGTCGTGCAGCACCCAGTACTGCTCGGTGACGAGGTCGAAGTCCTCGATCCCCGCGGTGATCGGGTGTTCCCGGCCGAGGTCGGTGACGCGCACCGTGTGCGGCAGGAAGTTGTCCTCCGGGCCGCCGTGACGTTCACACGGCTCCAGGCCCGGATGGGTGGCGAACTGGCCGCCCACCAGGTGCAGGTATTCCGCTGACGCGCGGAACGAGTCCACGATGCCGCCGTGCCAGCCGGTGAAGCCCGTGCCGGCGACGACCGCCGCGCTGAGACCCGCCACCTGCTCCGCGGTGATCTGCGACATCGTCATGCACTGCACGACGAGGTCCGTCTCGGCCATCGCGGCGGCATCGGCGTAGACCTCCGTCGACTCCTCGACCCGCACGGCATAGCCGCTGCGTTCGAGGAAGGGGAGGAACAACTCGGTCGCCTTGACCGGCTGGTGCCCCTCCCACCCGCCGCGAACCACCAGTGCCCTCTGCTGCGTCACTCTCGCTCCCTCCCACGGTCCGTCACCACCGGGCTGGCCGCTCCCGCCCCGGCGGCGCACCGCCGATGCCCGTGCGCGTCGAGCACCTCACCGTACCCGTGGTCGCCGACAAACCGCCGTCCGTCGGCCTTCGAATTCCACTGTGCACGGTCTGCATACGCGGGCCACCGACGACATGGGTACGGGACCGGCACAGAGGTGCCGGTCCCGCCGGATTGGACCGCCACGGCGTTGCCGGGACGTCACGTGCTCACGACCCGGCAGCGGGGCGGTCAGCTGAAGTAGGCCCAGCTGGAGCAGGCCGTGAAGTCATAGCCGTCGACGTAGTAGTTGGTGCAGGCACGGAATGCCCTGATCTTGCTGCCCGGGTCCTTCGATGCGCTCTGGCCCCGGCCGACCTGCAGCGAGCCGCTGCCGCCGTTCGTCAACTGGTACTCGACCGTGCCACCGGTCGCCTCGCGCTCCTTGCCGGAGTACACCCACACCCAGGCGGTCCCGCTTCCCGGGTTGTTGTCTGCCTGCGCCTGCGTCTGGTGGTGCGAGATCGAGGCTGCCGCGAAGGCCGGCTGCGCCATCGTGACGGTGAGGGCGGCGGCCACGGCCGTGGCAACACCCACCCTCTTGACCAGCGCACTCTTGCTCATGTTCTTGACCCTCCCTGTTGGCGCCAGAGCGCCCCGTCGTCATCGGATCGCCACACGGCCCACAACCGATCTTGGTGTGGGCCGTGTGGATCATGGCATCGCGACCCACTCCGGATCGTGAATGGCAACAGGCCAGGCAGTGAACGGTCGGGCGGGCCGGTGTCACGCCCGAGCCGGGTCCGGCAACGCGCAGGCGGTACCGGACGACGCAGGGCGGGCCGTGCGGGACGAGCGAGGCGACGGGGTCAGTCGAGCACCGACTCGCCGCCCGGATAGGCGAACGACGCGCGCGGTGAGTAGAAGCCCCAGACGATCTCCAGCGGGTCGGCCGGGCGCAGCGCGTACACCGGGTGGTCGGGGTCGAGGAACTCCAGCGACTCGACGGCGAACGGGTCGACCGGCTCCGCCACGAACGGGTAGTTGCCGCTGAGCAGCCGGCCGTCCAGCCGGGTGAGGTAGCGCAGCTGGCCCCGGTTGACGGCGTCGCCGGTACGCCCGACGCGAGCCGTCGTCCTGATCACGGGTACGCCGTCCGCCTCGGTGGTGGCGACCAGCCGATGCCCGCGTACCTCGATGGTGGTCTTGCCCGGGGTCGCCGGCACACCCCGCGCGGCGGCGTACGCCCGCACGTCGGGGCTGGAGTTGACGTAGTGCGTCCACCAGCGACCGGGCGTGACCCCGTCGGGAGCGTCGACCCCGGCGAGGTCCGGCCCGATGTACGTCAGGGAGTACGCGCCGAAGCCGGAGGTCTGCCCGGCCTCGTCGACGACGTACTGGTTCATGAAGACCTGGCGGTTCGGTGCCGGCGTGAGCCCGTCAGGCACCAGGGCGGCCACCGCGTCGGGGTCGGCCGGCAGCCAACCGAAGTAGATCATTCTGCTGTTCACGACGAGCTGCGGAGCGACGAGTTCGGTCATCAGGGTCCTTCCGCCGGGCAGCGTTCCGTAGCCGCGACGCTACGGAGCCGCCCGACGCCCGGACAACGACGGATTGCCGACATGGAACCGGTCCGCGGCGCGGACCGGTCCGCACTGTCCGGACGACCGTCAGACGGTGGTACGCGACCATTGCTGGTTCGCGCCGGTGTTGCACGTGTACTGCTTGAGGACCACCCCGTCCGCTGTCGACGCGGCCGGTACGTCCACGCACTTGTTGCTGTGTCGTGCCCGCAGTTGGAAGTAGCCGCCGTTGGTGACCAGCTGGAACTGCTGGTTGGTGCCGCCGCCGCAGGTGTACTGGATGAGTTCGGCGCCGTCGGCGGTCGACGCGCCCACCACATCGAGGCACTTTCCGCTGTGCCGGCTGATGATGCGCCAGTAGCCACTGCCGGCGTCCTGGAACTGCCACTGCTGCCACGCGTTGCCGCCGTACGTGTACTGGCCGACGCGCGCGCCGTTGTCGGTGTTCGGTTGCTGGACGTCCATGGCCTTGCCGCTGTGCCGCGCGGTGATCCGGTAGAACGTTCCCGTCGCCGGCGGAGGCGTGGTGGGGCCGCCGCCGATGGTGTCGCCCCACGCGTACCGGATCTGGTCCGCGCCGGAGGTGTTGCGGATGCTCAGGTTGAGGTCGGTGCCGCTGCCGCTGAGGGCGAACATCGAGTACCAGTCGTAGCCGATGGTGCCGGGCTTGCCGCCGAGCGCCGGCCAGTAGGTGCCACCCATCTGGTTGTCCCGCATGACCTGCGACATGGCGCGGATGTGGCGCACGAAGTTGTCGGTGCTTCCCGCGTCGGCGTAGTTGCGGCCGTCGTTCATGGGTGCGCCGAACTCGGTCGCGACCGCACGGGAGGCGCAGTTGCCCAGGCGGGTCTGGATGTGGCTGCGGAACGCGTCGTAGGTCATCGCGCCGTAGAAGAAGGCGTAGTGGTGGAAGGACAGCAGGGTCGAGGTGAAGCGGCTGTCGTTGCAGATGTCGCGCAGGTCCTGGCTGAAGCCGGTGCCGCCGATCAGCACCCGGCTGGGCACCGCCGAATAGTGGTAGCTGAGCCAGTTCGCCGCCACGGTGCGCCACTCGGCAGAGCTGTATCCGTGCGGTTCGTTCATCGGCTCGAAGTAGACGTTGGTGTTCGAGCCGTACGTGTTCGTGACGGTGGACCACATCGCGTTCCACGCGGCGAGGTTCGTGATCCTGCCGCCGGAGGCCGCGCCGTCCTCCCAGTAGGCGAGGATGACTTTGAATCCACGGGCGGTGGCCGCGTCGATGGCACCCCGGTACGCCTCCCACCACGCCGTCCCCACCGTGTGGGTGTTGATGGGCAGCCGGACGGTGTTGACGCCCATGGCGGACGCCATGTCGTCGTAGAGGGCGTTGGCCTTGGCCCGCACCGTCGCGTTGCTGTCGGACGAGCTCAGGCCCTGCACGACCAGCGGCCCGGTGCTGAAGTTGTCACCCAGAACCGCCCAGTTCATGCCTCGGAACTGGTTGGTGGCCGCGGTGGCCGGCGATGACGCGACCACGACGCCCACCAGCACGGTCAGCGCGGCCAGCAGGGCGGACAACACCCGTCGATGTGGTGCCACAGTCGGAACTCCTTGAACAGGGACCAGGGTCAGCTGGTCACGCGGAAGGTGGCGTCGGCGCGGCTCTGCGCGTCGGTGACCGGGTCGAGCCGCAGCAGGTAGGCGTAGTGCCGGAGGTAGCGGTCCGGATGGCTGTAGGACTGGAACGACGTCCACGAGGAGTTGGCCAGGCCGGCGACCTGGCGGAAGGTGGCGTCGGCGGCGAAGGCGGCACTGCCGTCGTTGGCTTCCAACCGGAAGTCGAACCCGTAGTGGCGCAGGT
>NZ_JAGPXZ010000040.1:0-16225 GCF_018070305.1 Micromonospora sp. M51
GCGGGTGGGCCGCCGCGGCGCGCAGCCCGTGTGGCGCGGGGGTGGCGGGGGCGCTGGCGACCGCGCCGGCACCGGCACGCAGCCGGCGGATCCGTCGTACGGAGCAGACCGTCGCCACGAGCGCCGGGCCGGCGGCGAGGGTGAGCCCGGCGGCGGCCCGGTCGACCGGCGCGGTGCCCGCGCTGAACAGGCCGCCGCCGAGCACGGCCGCGGTGAGCGTCGCGCCGGTGAGGGCGAGCACCAGCAACCATCCGGTACGCCGGCGCAGCACGCGGGTGTTGCGCAGCCGGGGCAGGCCGTCGGCAACGATGCCGGCGGCCAGCCAGACGGCGGCGACCGGGAGCAGGATGGTGAGCTGACTCTCCATGCTCGAGAGTCTTTCCCGAATCTCGGCGAGGCGAATCCGGGCCGGTCCCCCGTTCGTCCCGGACGCCGGGCCCGTAGGGGGTCATCACTCGAAGGTTATGGACGTTCCGACATGTTTAATTGCCCCGCTGCTGATCTACCCTCAGCTAAATCGGCAACTGTCGATTGATGTTGGGACCGGTGGTCACGTTCCGCCGCCGGTCAGAGGGAGGTAGGAGATGGGTCTTCCACGAAGGTCCGTGCTGATCGGGGTGGCCGCGGCGACAGTGCTGGCCGTCGGCACCCCGGCCCTGGCCGCCGAACCCGTCGGTGTGGTTCGGGCCGCCGGCGGAGCCACCGCCGTGCCGGACAGCTACATCGTCGTACTCAAGGACAGCGCCGTGGCCCGGGACCGGGTCGGCGACACCGCGAAGCGGCTCTCCGGCCGCCACGGCGGCACTGTGGCCCGCACCTACGGCGCGGCGCTGCGCGGCTTCGAGGTCACTGTGAGCGCGAACGCGGCGGCGCGGATCGCGGCCGACCCGGCGGTGGCGTACGTCGAGCAGAACCACACCGTCTCGATCTCCGGCACGCAGGCCAACCCGCCCTCCTGGGGTCTGGACCGGATCGACCAGCGCAACCTGCCGTTGGACAGCTCCTACACCTACCCCAACACGGCGAGCAACGTGCACGCCTACATCATCGACACCGGCATCCGGTTCTCCCACAACGACTTCGGCGGCCGGGCCACCTCCGGCTACGACGCCGTCGACGGCGGGTCGGCCGACGACTGCAACGGGCACGGCACGCACGTCGCCGGCACCGTCGGCGGGTCCGCGTACGGGGTGGCCAAGGCCGTCCAGCTCGTCGGCGTACGGGTGCTGAACTGCTCCGGTAGTGGCACCAACGCCGGTGTGATCGCCGGCGTCGACTGGGTCACCGCGAACGCGATCAAGCCGGCCGTGGCGAACATGAGCCTCGGCGGTGGCGCGAACAGCTCCCTGGACAACGCCGTGCGCAACTCGATCGCCTCGGGCGTCACGTACGGCCTGGCGGCCGGCAACGACAGCGGCGCGAACGCCTGCAACACCTCGCCGGCGCGCACCACGGAAGCCATTACGGTGGGCTCGACGACCAGCTCGGACGCCCGGTCGTCGTTCTCCAACGTCGGCACCTGTCTGGACATCTTCGCGCCCGGCTCGTCGATCACCTCGGCCTGGTACACCAGCAACACCGCCACCAACACGATCAGCGGCACCTCGATGGCCACCCCGCACGTGGTCGGAGCGGCGGCCCTGGTGGCCAGCGCCAACCCGAGCTGGACCCCGGCTCAGGTCCGCAACCAACTGGTGGCCAACGCGACCCCGAACGTGGTGGGCAACCCCGGCTCCGGCTCGCCGAACCTGTTGCTCTACGTGGGTACCGGCAGCACCCCGCCGCCGCCCACCGGCTGCACCGGCACCAACGGCACCGACGTGTCGATCCCGGACGCCGGCTCGGCGGTGACCAGCTCGATCACCATCTCCGGCTGCGGTCGCAACGCTTCCTCGGCCTCCACGGTGGCGGTGAACATCGTGCACACCTACCGCGGTGACCTGGTCATCGACCTGCTCGCCCCGGACGGCAGCTCGTACCGGCTGAAGAACAGCAGCACCTCGGACAGCGCGGACAACGTCAACGCCACGTACACGGTCAACGTGTCCGGTGAGGCCGCCGACGGCATCTGGCGGCTCCAGGTGCGCGACACCTACTCGGCCGACACCGGCTACATCAACACCTGGACCCTGACCGTCTGACCGGTCTCCCACGACCGCGGCCCCACCCGGCACGCCGGGTGGGGCCTCGCGTCGTAGGGCTCAGACCGAGAAGGGTCGTAGGGCTCAGACCGAGAAGCTGGCCGGCCGCTCGGTGGCCGGCGCCGGCGGGCGGGCCTTCCACAGGCCGAGCTTCTGCGCGACCAGGCGGCTCAGGTAGGCCGGGTTGAGGATGATGTAGCGGCGCCAGAGCCGCTTCGGCTCCAGACCGAGGCGCCAGAACCACTCCAGGCCGACACGCTGCATCCACGGCGGGGGCTGGCGCAACAGCCCGGCGTGGTAGTCGAAGGCCGCGCCGACCGCCATCAGCGGCATGTCGAGCAGTGGCCGCATGGCGTACGTGAAGACCTCCTGGCGCGGGCAGCCGAGGCCGACCAGGACCAGCCGGGCACCGCTGGACCGGATTCGGTCGGCGATCTCGGCGTCCTCGCCGGGCTGGACGGCACGGAACTTGGACGGCTCCACCCCGGCGATCTTCAGCGCCGGGAACATCCGCTCCAGGGCCGGGATCAACCGGGCGAGGGTCTCCTCGGTCGAGCCGTACAGGTAGACCGGCAGCCCTTCGTCCGCGAACCGCGACAGCACGTGCAGGGTCAGGGTCGGCCCGTACACCCGGTCGCTGAGCCCGGCGTGGTGCAGCAGGTTGAGCGCCCACCGCACCGGCTGCCCGTCCGGCGTGACCACGTCGAAGGAGTTGAGCCGCGCGTTGTGCGCCGGGTCGAGCACCCCGGTCATCACACCGTGCACGGCAAGCGCGGTCAGCGCGAGGGGACGCCGTTCGTGCGCCGCGGTCACCACCGCGTCGGTCGCCGTGGCGTAGTCGGTGGCGTCGACCAGGACGCCGAGCACGTTGCGCTTGGTTCGGCTGCTCACGGCTGGGCCACCCACTTGTCCACGTTGGCCTCGTAGATTTCCCGCAGGATCATCGGCACGTCGTAAGTGATCTTCCAGTCCGGATACTGCGCCTCGAACCGCGCCATGCTGCTGACGTACCACTGGTGGTCGCCGGTGCGGTTCTGCTCGACATAGTTGATCCGCGCCTCCCGGCCGGTGATCTCCTCCGCGATGCGGAACGCCTCGATGTGGGAGGTGTTGGAGTGGCGACCGCCGCCGAGGTTGTAGACCTCCGCGGAGCGGGGGGCCCGGAAGAACGCCTCGAACGCGGTCAGCACGTCGTGGGAGTGGATCGCGTCCCGGACCATCTTGCCCTTGTAACCGAACAGGTTGTACGTCCGGCCCTCCATGACGCAGCGCATCAGATAGGCCAGGAACCCGTGCAGTTCGGCGGCGGAGTGCGCCGGGCCGGTCAGGGTGCCGCCCCGGAAGCAGGCGGTCTTCATGTCGAAGTAGCGCCCGTACTCCTGGACCATCACGTCCGCGGCGACCTTGGAGGCGCCGAAGACGGAGTGCAGTGAGTGGTCGATCGACATCTCTTCGGTGATGCCCTGGTACCAACGGTGGTCCTCGGGCAGCTCGTACCGGGTCTCCAGCTCGACCAGCGGCAGGCTGTTGGGCCGGTCGCCGTAGACCTTGTTGGTCGAGCAGTGGATGAACGGCACGTCGATCGCGTGTCGGCGGGTGTTCTCCAGCATGTTGAGCGTGCCGCCGGCGTTCACGTCGAAGTCCGTGTACGGCTCCTTGGCGGCCCAGTCGTGGCTCGGCTGCGCGGCGCTGTGGATCACCACGGCGATGTCCGAGCTGTACTTCTTGAACACCTGCTCCAGGCCGTCCCGGTCCCGGATGTCCACCGCGAAATGGGTGTAGGCGTTACCCAGGTCACGGCTGAGCCGTTCAAGGCTCCAGGAGGTGGAACCGTCCTCGCCGAAGAAGTACCGGCGCATGTCGTTGTCGATGCCCACGACATCCAGACCGAGGCCGGCGAAATGCCGGACGGCCTCGGAGCCGATCAGACCACCCGACCCTGTCACCAACGCGACACTCACACGCCACTCCTGGTCCATCGGAGGCAGAATCCATCGGAGCATAGCGTGACGTCCGGCACGCCCCGATATGACGGAAGGGCTCCGCATATGCGGAGCCCTTCGTCGGTGGTGGGGATGGGGGGAGTTGAACCCCCACGCCCTTTCGGGCACACGGACCTGAACCGTGCGCGTCTGCCATTCCGCCACATCCCCGTGGCACAACCCGGAACACCTTAGCCGCCCTGGCCCCGCTGTCGCCAACGGGCCCCGGGAATACTACGCTGTTCCCGGCGCTCGCCACGAGCGGTTACCGTTCGTGGCGGACGAAAGATTAGCACGACAGTCCCGGCCCTTCCGAACGGGTCGAGAGCAGCCGGCCGAGCGGCGTGTGAGCTGCGCGCGCGCCGGCCGGATACCATCATGTCCTCGGGACCCGAGGAGGAGCCGGTGAGCGTGCTGCAACGCTTCGAGAAGCGTCTGGAAGGCCTGGTCGAAGGGGCCTTCGCCAAGGTCTTCAAAGGGGTGGTCCACCCCGTGGAGATCCTCAACGCCATGCAGCGGGAGGCCGAGGCGCACAAGGCGATCCTGGCCGGTGGGCGCACGTTGGTGCCCAACCGCTACGTGATCGATCTCTCGCCGTTCGACCATAGTCGGCTGGCGCCGTACGCCGCCGCGCTGGCCCAGGAGTTGGCCCAGTCGCAGGCGGAGTTCATCGGCGAGCAGGCGTGGACGGTCTACGGCGACGTGATCGTCGAGATCGAGCGAGGTGAGGGCCTCGACACGGGCATGTTCCGGGTCACGGCCGAGGTCTACACCGGCGGCGAGGTCGCCCCGGTGTCGGCACCCGGCTACGACGCCGGCCCGCCCGCCTACCCCGCGTACGACCAGGGCGGTGGCTACGGTCCGCCGCCCGGGCACGGCGGCGGTCGCAACGTGCGGCTGGTCTCCGGCGACGGTCGCACCTATCCCCTCCAGATGGGGTCGACGGTGATCGGTCGTGGCGACCAGGCCAACCTGCGGCTGCCCGACGTGGGCATCTCCCGGCGACACGCCCGGCTGGATTTCGACGGGGGCCAGGTCGTGCTGACCGACCTGGGTTCGACCAACGGCACCATGGTGAACGGGCAGCGGGTCTCCGCCGTCGCGCTCAACCCCGGTGACATGGTCCAGCTCGGTACGACGACGCTGACCTTCCGCGTGGACGGCTGAGCCGCCTTGCCGGAACTGGTCATCACCGTTGCCCGGTTCGGGTTCCTGATCCTGCTGTGGATCTTCGTGTTCACGGTGGTCGGCGTGATCCGCCGGGACCTCTTCGCGGGCGCCCGGTCCGGTCGCCTGGTGGCCGCGCCACGCGCGGTGGGCGCCTCGACGGGGCAGGCGGCCAAGCCAGCGAAGGTGAAGCGGGGTAGGGCGGCGCACCAGTTGGTGGTGACAGCCGGTCAGCTGGCCGGCACCAGGATCACTCTCGGTGAAGCTCAGATCACCATCGGTCGAGCCGAGGACTCCACCCTGGTCATCACCGACGACTACGCCTCCGCGCGACACGCCCGGCTCGTGCCGCGTGACGGGCAGTGGTACGTCGAGGACCTCGGCTCGACTAACGGCACGTACCTCGATCGCGCTAAGGTCTCCGGACCAACCCCCGTCCCCCTCGGCGTGCCGATCCGGATCGGCCGCACTTCCCTCGAATTACGGCCATGACTCTGACCCTGCGCTATGCGGCCCACAGCGACCGCGGTCTGATCCGAGACGGCAATCAAGACTCCGTCTACGCCGGGCCGCGGTTACTCGCCGTTGCCGACGGCATGGGCGGTATGGCCGCCGGTGACGTCGCCAGCAACATCGTCATCGGTGCCATGGCGCCGCTCGACGAGGACGTCCCGGGGGACGCCCTCGTCGATGCGTTGCGTTCGGCCGTGGGCACCGCCAACCAACAACTCCGCGACACGGTGGACGCCAACCCGCAGTTGGAGGGGATGGGCACCACGCTGACGGCGACCCTCTTCACCGGCAGCAAGCTGGGAATGGTCCACATCGGTGACTCGCGGGCCTATCTGCTGCGCAACGGCGAGTTCGCGCAGATCACCAAGGACGACACGTACGTCCAGATGCTCGTCGACGAAGGCCGGATCAGCGCCGAGGAGGCGAGCAGCCACCCGCAGCGGTCGCTGCTCACCCGCGCCCTCGACGGTCGGGACATCGACCCGGAATACTCGGTCCGCCAGGTCATGCCCGGCGACCGGTACCTGATCTGCAGCGACGGCCTCTCGGGTGTGGTCAGCGCCGAAACCATCGGCGAGACCATGCGGGAGTACGCCGACCCGCAGCAGTGTGTCGAGCGGCTGGTGCAGCTCGCGCTGCGCGGCGGCGGGCCGGACAACATCACGGTGATCATCGCCGACGCCACCGACCAGGACATCGTCGAGGCGACCCCGATCGTCGGCGGTGCCGCCGCCCGGGACCGGGGAATGGCGACCTCCGCCGACGACTCGACCCCGGCCGCCCGAGCCTCGGCGCTCTCCGCGCCGCGCCCGGCCGCGCCCGAGGAGCCGGCGGCCGCCGACGACGAACCGGACCGGCCGAAACGACGCCCGGTGCGGACCGCCGCCATGGCGCTGGCCGTGCTGGTGATCGTCGGCGGGGCGGCGTTCGGCGGCTGGACGTACACCCAGCGGCAGTACTACGTGGGAGCCACCGAAGAGGGGCAGGTCGCCGTCTTCCGTGGGGTCCAGGGTCAGATCGCCGGGATGGACCTGTCCAGCGTGCACCGCCGCAGCGGCACCCGGCTGGACGACCTCACTGTCGCCGCGCAGGACACCGTCAAGGTCGGCATCCGGGCCAAGAGCGAGCCGGACGCCGAGCGTCAGCTCGCCGAGCTGACCAGCGACACCCCCAGCAACCCCAACCTGAAGCCGCTCTGCCCACTCGACCCGACCGCCGCCGGGGCCAACACGCCCACGCCCACGCCGACGCCGATCGGTTTGACGCCGACCCCGAACGGCAGCCCGAGCGTCAACGCCTCGTCGACCCCCAACGGGGTTGTCAGCGCAACCCCGACCGCCGGTGCCACCACCGCTCTCGGGGGGGCCGGCGCGACCACCACACCCGACGTCACGCCCTCAGACTCGGCCACGCCGGCGCTCGACCCGGCCAGTTGCCGGTCTCCTGAGTGAGCGTCGGCTGAGATACCGAGGACTCCACCCGTGACCGTAGCGGCCACACCGGCACCCTCGCCCGCCACCGCGGGCGAGCAATCCGGCGTACGCCTGGCGCGGTCGCGCCGCAACGCCGAGCTGTCCCTGCTGCTGCTCGCGATGGTGCTGGTGGCCGCGTACGGGGCGACCGTCGAAGCGAACCTGCTGGACACGGTCACCTCGGACTTCTGGATGCCCGCCGCCGCGCTCGGCGCGGTCTTCCTCGGCCTGCACCTGGTCATCCGGTTCCTCGCCCCGTTCGCCGACCCGGCCCTGCTGCCGGCGGTGGCCCTGCTCAACGGGCTCGGGGTGGGCTTCCTGCGCCGGATCGACCTGGGCGACGCTCCGGTGGCCGAGCGCGAGAACCTGGCCGTCTTCGCCGGGCAGGGCGGGCGCCAGCTGGCCTGGACGCTCGGTGCGGTGATCCTCGCCGCCGGACTGCTCGCCATCATGCGTGACCACCGGTCGATCTCGCGGTACGCGTACACCCTGGGGTTGGCCGGTATCGTGCTGGTGATGATCCCGGCGGTGCTGCCGTCGAGCATCTCCGAGATCAACGGCGCGAAGCTGTGGATCCGGGTGGGCAGCTTCTCCATCCAGCCGGGTGAGTTCGCCAAGCTGGCGCTGCTGGTCTTCTTCGCCTACTACCTGGTGCGCAAGCGTGAGGTGCTGTCGCTGGCCAGCCGGCGCTTCCTCGGCATCGACTTCCCCCGTGGCCGTGACCTCGGCCCGGTGGTCGGCGTCTGGCTGATCAGCGTCCTGGTGCTGGTCTTCGAGAAGGACCTGGGCACCTCGCTGCTCTACTTCGGCATGTTCGTGGTGACGCTCTACATCGCCACCGAACGGGTCAGCTGGCTGCTGATCGGCCTGGTTCTCTTCTTCGGCGGCGCGTACCTCGCCTACGTCCTCGGCTCGACGGTGGGCGGGCCGTTCGCCAACTTCTACCTGCGGGCGGAGATCTGGCTGGACCCGTTCGCCGACCCGACCGACAAGGGCTACCAGCTCGTGCAGGGACTACTCGCCCTCGGCACGGGCGGGCTCTTCGGTGCCGGTCCGGGCGGCGGTCAGCCGGAGATCCTGCCCGAGGTGCAGAACGACTTCATCTTCGCCGGCATCGGTGAGGAGATCGGCCTCTTCGGTCTCTCCGCGCTGCTGGTGGTCTACCTGCTGATCGTGGAGCGTGGGCTGCGTGCCGCGCTCGCCGTCCGGGACTCGTTCGGCAAGCTGCTCGCCGGTGGTCTGGCGTTCACCCTCGGTCTCCAGGTCTTCGTGATCGTCGGCGGGATCAGCAAGCTCATCCCGCTGACCGGTCAGACCACCCCGTTCCTGTCCGCAGGCGGGTCGTCGCTGATGGCCAACTGGCTGCTCATCGCGGTGCTGCTGCGGGTCTCCGACGGCGCCCGCCGCCCGGTGACCGGAGGAGGCGGCGGCAAGGCCGTCCGTCCCAGCGGCAGCCCGCCGGAGCAGCTGCACGGTGCTCCCACGGAGGTGATCAAGCCGTGAACGCACCCCTGCGCCGCGTCGGCGTCGTCGTCATGGTCCTGTTCGGTCTGCTCTTCGCCAACCTCAACTGGATTCAGGCCTACAAGGCGGATGAATACCGCACCAGCGACTACAACCGTCGGGTCCAGGTCGCCGAGTACGACCGCAAGCGCGGCAACATCGAGGCCGGCGGCACAGCCCTTGCCACCAGCAAGGAGACCACCGGCAACCTGAAGTTCCTGCGCACCTACCCGGGCGGCGCCAAGTACGCCCACGTGCTCGGCTACAAGCCGGTCAACCTCGCCGACCAGGGCATCGAGCGGTCGGAGAACGACTTCCTGGCCGGCACCAGCGACCAGCTGATCGGTGACCGGTTGAAGGACATGTTCACCGGGGATGACACCGGCGGCGGCAACGTGCTGCTCTCGCTCTCCAAGAAGGCCCAGGACGTGGCGTACGACCAGCTGGGTGACAACAGGGTGGGCGCGAAGCGCGGCGCGGCGATCGCCATCGACCCGCGTACCGGGGCGGTGCAGGCGCTGGTCTCCATGCCGAGCTTCGACCCGAACCCGCTGGCCAGCCACGACAGCAACGAGGCGGCCGCGGCGTTCAACAAGCTGGAGAAGGACCCGACGGAGCCGTTGAAGAACCGCGCGCTCGCCGAGACGCTGCCGCCGGGCTCCACCTTCAAGATCGTGGTCGCCGCGGCGGCTCTGGAGAACGGCGTCACGCCGACGACCCAGATCCCGGCCGGTTCCAGTTACACCGCGCCCACGTCGGGCACGCCCATCCGCAACGCCGATCCGTCGATCTGCCCGGGACGGCAGGTAAGCCTGCTGGACGCGGTCACCTACTCGTGCAACACCGGGTTCGCCCAGCTCGGCGTGCGGCTCGGCGCTGACACTGTCAAAGAGAAGGCCCGGCAGTTCGGCTTCGAGCAGGAGGACCTGACCGTCGGCCACCTGGGTGAGGGCGGCCTGCCCACGGCGGCCAGCCGGACCGGGGACATCCAGAACCCGGACGGCAGCACCGACCAGGCCGCACTGGCCCAGTCCTCGATCGGCCAGAACAACGTCCGGATGACCCCGCTCGAAGGCGCCATGATCGCTGCGTCGATCGCGAACAACGGCAGCCAGATGCGGCCGTACCTGGTCCGGCAGTGGCTCGCACCGGACCGGACCACCACCTACTACACCGCCAAGCCGCGGGAGCTGCGCCAGCCGGTCAGTTCCCAGGTCGCCACCGACCTGCGCGAGATGATGGTCAGCGTGGTCCGGAACGGCACCGGCAAGAGTGCCGCGATCGGCGGCTACACGGTCGGCGGCAAGACCGGCACCGCCCAGTCCGCCCCGGATCGACCGGACCACGGCTGGTTCATCGGCTTCGCGATGGACAAGAACGGCAACCCGGTGTCCGCGGTCTGCGTGATGTTGGAGCAGGCCGGTCCGGGTGGTAGCGGCGAGGCCGCCCGGATCGCCGGTCAGATCATGCGGGCCGCCATCACCGACCCGGGGGGTCGCTGACATGCTCAGCCCCGGCGTGCAGCTCGGCAACCGCTACCGTCTCGACGAGCGGATCGCCAGCGGCGGCATGGGCGACGTCTGGCGCGGCACCGACCAGGTGCTCGGCCGGACGGTCGCGGTGAAGAGCCTGCTGCCCGCGCTACTCGACGACCCGGACTTCGGCGAGCGGTTCCGCGGCGAGGCCCGCACCATGGCCACCATCAACCATCCCGGCGTGGTGGACGTCTACGACTTCGGCAACGACCAGCAGATCGCCTTCCTGGTCATGGAGTACGTCGAAGGTGACGCCCTGTCGTCGACGTTGAGCCGGGTCGGCCGGCTCACTCCCGCCCGGACGATGGCCCTCGTCGCGCAGGCCGCCGACGCGCTGCACGCCGCGCACGAAAAGGGCATCGTGCACCGCGACGTGAAGCCGGGCAACCTGCTGGTCCGGCCGAACGGCACGCTGGTGCTGACCGACTTCGGCATCGCCCGCTCCGACATGGTCGGCCAGCTCACCGCCGCCGGTTCGGTGCTCGGCACCGCCTCGTACATCTCGCCGGAGCAGGCCACCGGCGGCGTGGCCACCCCCGCTTCCGACGTGTACGCCCTCGGCGTGGTCGCCTACCAGTGCCTGGCCGGTCGGCGGCCGTTCGAGGGCGACAATCCCCTCGACATCGCGATGCGGCACGTCCGGGAGACGCCCCGGCCGCTGCCGTCCGACATCCCTCCGCAGGTGCGCGCCCTGGTGGAACGGGCGTTGGCCAAGGACCCGGCCGCCCGCTGGCCGAGCGCCGCCGCCCTCGCCGGGGTCGCCCGTCAGCTCAAGGCCGCGCTGTCCCAGCAGGCCCGGGCGGCCGGTAACTCCGGGCCGGTCTCGGGCGCGCCCGCCTCGCCCGCCGCGCCCGGCCGGGCCCAGGTGCCGCAGGCGCATCAGATGCGTCCGCCGGCTGCCCGCCCGCCGGTGGGCGGGCCCAGGCCGACAGCGATCGCGCCCGCCCAACAGCCACGCCCCACCGCCGTCGCGCCGGCCGTTCAGCCAGCCCGGCCGCAGGGCGCACCGAACGGCTACCCGCGCGGTGCCGCTGCCGTGCCCGCCGGGCCACCCCGACAGGAACACCCGCCGGCGTACGTCCGACAGGCCGGCCCGGCAGTGCCGTCACCCCAGCCGCAGCGGTCCCGCCCCGGGATGGTGCTCCTCGCCATCCTGCTCGCCGTGCTGGTCCTGCTCTGCTCGGGCGTGATTTCCTACAACCTACGGAAGCAGTCGCAGGCCGGTGCATCGGCCGGGCTGGCGCCGCACACCGTGGCGTCCGGCGCGCTACGACTCGACGAAGGCGACGATCCGACCCGGACGTCGTACCGTCGGGAGGTACGACTCCAGCCGGGCGACGGCGGGACGACGACGAGCGAAGGACGACAGACGCGATGACAGCGCAGGCCCGCCTGCTCGGTGGCAGGTACCAGGTCGGCGAGCTGCTCGGCTATGGCGGTATGGCCGAGGTGCACCGCGGTCGCGACCTTCGGCTCGGTCGGGACGTCGCGATCAAGATGCTCCGCACCGACCTCGCCCGGGACGCGACGTTCCAGATGCGGTTCCGTCGGGAGGCGCAGAACGCCGCTTCACTCAACCACCCGGCGATCGTGGCGGTCTACGACACCGGCGAGGAGACCGCGCCGACCGGCGAGACGCTGCCGTTCATCGTCATGGAGTTCGTCAACGGGCGGACCTTGAAGGAGGTCCTCGGCGCCGAGGGCCGACTGCAGCCGCGCCGGGCGCTGGAGATCTGCGCCGACATGTGCGCGGCGCTGGAGTTCAGCCACCGGCACGGCATCATCCACCGGGACATCAAGCCCGGCAACGTGATGCTCACCCAGACCGGCCAGGTCAAGGTGATGGACTTCGGTATCGCCCGTGCCCTGGCCAGCGGCGCGACCACCATGACGCAGACCAGCGCGGTGATCGGCACGGCCCAGTACCTGTCCCCGGAGCAGGCCCGCGGCGAGGCCGTCGACGCGCGCTCCGACGTGTACGCGGCCGGCTGCGTGCTGTTCGAGCTGGTCTGCGGCCATCCCCCGTTCGTCGGGGACAGCCCGGTCAGCGTCGCGTACCAGCACGTACGGGAGACGCCGCCGACGCCCAGCGACATCAACCCGGACGTCACGCCGGCCGTCGACGCGATCGTGCTCAAGGCGTTGTCGAAGAACCCGCTCAACCGCTACCAGAGTGCCGGCGAGATGCGGGCGGACCTGCTCCGCGCCGCCGCCGGCCGGCCCGTGCTGGCCACCCCGGTGCTGCGCGAGGCGGAGACGGTGGCGATGGCCCCGGCCGGCGGTGGGGGTGGCTACCCGGCTTCCGGCCGCGGGCCGCAGACCGGGCAGATCCCCGCCCGGGTGGGAGACCCGCGTCAGCGCAAGGCGTCCTCCTGGCTGATCGCGATGTTCAGCGCGGTCGGCGTGCTGGCGGTGATCGCTTTGGTCGCCGCCCTGCTCTGGAACATGCAGGGCAAGGACCTGAAATCGGTGCCCACCCTCACCGGCAAGAGCCAGGCCGTCGCGATCGACGAGATCCGCAACGCCGGGTTCTCCCCGAAGGTGGGTGATCCGGTGCTGGCCAGCGACTGCACGAAGGGCAACGTCGTCAACCAGGATCCGGCACCGACGAGCCGGCTGGAGCAGAACGGCACTGTCACCATTCAGGTCTGTGGCGGCGTTCCCGAGGTCCGCGTTCCGGCCGGGCTCAAGGGCAGCAAGCGGGAGAGCGCCATCGACCGGCTCACCGAGGCGAAGCTCAAGTACGAAGTCAAGACGGTGGACGCCGAGGCGAGCGAGGACGAGGTTCTCGACGTCGACCCACCCTCCGGCGAGAGCGTCCCCGAGGGCACGAAGATCAAGCTCACGGTCTCGAACGGCAAGGTTCGCGAGGTGCCGGACGTGGTCGGGCTGAGCCAGGACGACGCCACCCGGTTCCTCAAGGACCGCGGCTTCGTGGTCGTCGTGCAGAACGGGCCGGAGGTGCCCGCCGCCGAAGCGGGGAAGGTCACCGACCAGAGCCCGAACGGCAAGGAGAAGAAGCCCACCGGCACGAAGGTGACCATCAAGGTGAGTCAGCCGGAGCCGGAGACCGACCCGACACCGACGAACACGCCGACGGCCACGCCGACGACCACGCCGACCACTCCCGGCAACGGGGGCGGCATCGGTCTGCCGTTCCCACCCCCGCCGAGCCGGCCGCAGGACTGAGCCACCAGTGGGCACCGACATGACCGAGGCGGGATCGTCCCCGGTCAAGCCGGTGCGGCGGTGGCCCCGACGCCTCCGTTGGCTGGCACTCGCGGGCCTTGTCGTGCTGGTGCTCGCCAGTTCCCCGTGGCTGTGGACGACGCTCGCCGCCCGCGGCCACGTGTACGCTGCCGCCGACGCGCCGACCGTCGACGTGGTGATCGTGCTCGGTACCGAGGTGGCCGCCGACCGACAGCGGCCCGGGGACCGTCTCGCCGGTCGCCTGGACACCGCCGCCGAGCTGGTGACCAGCGGGCGGGCCACTGTCGTTCTCGTGTCGGGCGACGGCGGTGGCGCGTCAGGTGACGAGCCGGCGGTGATGACGACGTATCTCTCCGAGCGCGGTGTGGACAGGCGTCGGGTGGTGGCCGACCCGTTCGGCCTGGACACCTACGACACCTGCGCGAGAGCGCGCGAGGTGTACGGCGTCGAGAGGGCCCTGATCGTCACCCAGTCGTACCACCTGTCCCGGGCGGTGACGCTGTGCCGCCATCTCGGCCTCGACGTCGACGGGGTGACCGCCCGCTGCGACGGTTGCGGCACCGCACTGCTCGCCGAGAAGTCGGTCCGGGACTACTTCGCCAGTGGCAAGGCGGCGTGGGACGCCGTTCGGAGCCGTCCGCCCGCGGTCCGCTCGCCGGCGGATCCGGCGGTCCAGAACGCGCTGCGGAACTGACCCAGCCGGCCCGCGTTCTCACGCCACCCGGCCGGATGACGGCCGGGACGGTTCGGCCTCAGGTGGTGGCGAACGCGGCGCGGCGGCGGGTGTCGACCTCGGCGGCCAGCGCCGGTGCGCGCTCCAGCGCCTCCGCGTGACCACAACCGGCCAGCCAGTTGGCCAGCATGAGGTGGCCGCCCTCGGTGAGCACCGACTCCGGGTGGAACTGGACGCCCTCGATGGGCAGCGTCCGGTGCCGCATCGCCATCACCACTCCGGAGCCGGTCCAGCCGGTGACCTCAAGCTCGTCGGGGAGCGTTTCGGGCAGAACGGCGAGGGAGTGGTACCGGGTGGCGGTGAACGGGTCGGGCAGACCGGCGAGGACGCCGACCGAATGGTGGCGCACCTCGGAGGTCTTGCCGTGCAGCAGCTCGGGGGCCCGGGTGACGGTCGCCCCGAACGCCTCGCCGATCGCCTGGTGACCGAGGCAGACACCGAAGATCGGCAGCTCGCCGGCGTACGTCCGGATGACGTCCAGGCAGATGCCGGCCCGGTCGGGGCTGCCCGGCCCGGGTGAGAGCAGGACGCCGGCGGCGCCCACCCTGCCCACCTCGGCGACGTCGATCTCGTCGTTGCGGCGGACCTCGCAGTCGACGCCGAGCTGGCCCAGATACTGCACCAGGTTGAAGACGAACGAGTCGTAGTTGTCGATCACGAGGACGCGCATGGTCACCTGCTTGGGGAGGACGGCGCTGGGTTGTTCTGGTCGGTGTCGTACGGCAGCTCGTGATCTTCCCCGGCCGGGGTCTCCCCGGTCACCGGGTCGCCGCCGCCACCGGTCTCGGCAGGAACGCCGGATTCGACCTGCACGTCGTCGAAGGGCAGCAGGGGCTCGGCCCACGGGAAGGCGACATACCAGAGCAGCGCGACGGTGGCGGCCACCAGCAGCACCGAGCCGGTCAGCTTTCCGACCAGGCCGAAGGGGAGCTTGCGCCAGATGAACGCGTACATCGGGTCAGCCTCCCAGCTCCGCCGGGCGGCCCGCCGACTTGGGTTGGGTACGGTCCAGCTCGGCGTGGATGATCAGACGCTGGTAGTTGTCGAACTTCGGGTTGCACGTGGTGAGGGTCAGCATCCGCTTGGTCGCCTTCTTGTTCGGCTCGCCGGGCACCGGTGCCACCACTTCCACCTGCGTCGGCTTGACGATCCGCGACTGCGACACCCGGTAGACGTACCAGTCGGTCTTGCTCTCGACCACTATCGCGTCGCCTTCGCTGAGCTCGTCCAGCCGCCAGAAGGTGGCCCGGTTGCGGTGGCCGGCGACGGAGAAGTTGCCCACCTGGCCGGGGAGCGCGCTGGCCGGGTAGTGGCCCGGGGCGTAGCGGATGTCGGCCTGGGTGACGCCCTCGACCACCACCCAGTTCTTGTCGAGCTTGGGGATGTAGAGGCCCGCGAGCGGCTTGCCGCGTACCGGAGGTGACGGTTTCACGCTCGGGCCGGCCGCCGACGGGGCGACAGTCGGGTCGTCGGTCGGGCCCCACGCCTGGGCCAACTCGTTGTTGAGGTCGTTCTGGTGGGCGTCGACGATGGCCGACTTGCCCCAGACCTCGTACCCGGCGAAGAGCAGCACCACCAGGCCGAAGGTGATCAGGACTTCGCCGGTGACGCGGATGCCGGTGCGCAGCCGGGAGCCGAACGACGGCCGGGTGAGCTCGGAGTAGACGCTCTTGTAGCCCTCGCCGGTCTGGTGCGGCCGGAGTTGGACCACCCGCTCGCCCCGACGCGGCGGGGGAGGGTCGGCGGGGTTGCCGCCGGTCGGCTCGGCGGGGACCGCGGTGCGCGGAACGGCACCCATCAGCGCGGTCGAGTCCATGGTCGGCGGCCTGGTGGCGGGTGTTGCGGGCACGGCCGGAATCAGCGCGGTGGCGGCCGGATCCGCGCCCCGGTCACCGCCAGCGCTCGGCGGGACCCGGCCGGGCCCGGTCGACGGCGCGACGCCTTCCGGCCGGGCCGCTCATCTGGGCAC
>NZ_JAGPXZ010000400.1:0-5558 GCF_018070305.1 Micromonospora sp. M51
CACCGACCTCCTCGCCGGTGGATGAACCGTTCACGCCCTGGGTACGTGGACTAGGGCAAGTGGACGATCTTCAAGGGGAGGGCCGGCGCGGATGTTCTGGGCCTGGGCACGAGTGGTCGGCGGGGTGGGTCTGCTCGCCGTCCTGCTGTGGCAGGTGGGCAGTGGCCCGTTCCTCGCCGGAGTACGACTGATCGACGCGCCGGCGTTGGCAGCGGCGCTGGTCATCGGGGTGCTCACCACGGTCTGCGCGGCGTGGCGGTGGAGCCTGGTCGCCGGCGGCCTCGGTGTCCGCCTGCCGCTGGCGACGGCGGTGGCGCACTGCTACCGGGCGGTGTTCCTCAACGCCACACTGCCCGGCGGTGTGCTCGGCGACGTGCACCGGGCGGTGCGCCACGGCCGCGACGCCGGTGACGTCAGCCGGGGAATCCGCGCGGTGGTCTGGGAACGTACCGCCGGGCAGGTGGTCCTGGTCGGCGTCGCGCTGGTGGTGCTCGCGGCCTTCCCGTCCCCGGTGCGGCCGTACCTGCCGGTCGCCGCCGCGCTCGTCGTCGCCGGCGGGCTGGTCGTCGTGCTGGCGGCCCGGGTCCTACCCAACGGCGGCGGGTCCCGCTGGGCCACGGCGCTGCGTACCGCAGTGGCGGACGTGCGGTCAGGGCTGCTGGCGCGGCGCACCTGGTTCGGTGTGCTGGTCGCCTCGGCGGTGATGGTCGCCGGTCACCTGGCCACCTTCCTGGTGGCGGCGCGCACCGCCGGATCCGACGCCCCGCTGTCCCGACTGTTGCCGTTGACGCTGCTCGCCCTGCTCGCCATGGGCCTACCGTTGAACGTGGCCGGCTTCGGGCCACGGGAGGGGGTGGCCGCGTGGGTGTTCGGCGCGGCCGGTCTCAGCGCGGCCGAGGGTGTCGCCACCGCCACCGTCTACGGTGCACTGGTGCTGGTGGCCAGCCTGCCGGGTGCCGCCGTGCTGCTGGCCCGTCGGCGTCGAACTCCGGCCGCCGCCCGGGAAGCCACCTCCGACGGCGGCTGTTGAAGTCGATGGTGAGACGGTACGCGTCGCCGGACGGCGGTGGCGCCGGACGAAGGAGTCCCATGCCCGAAGCATTGCCGGTTGCCACGATCCGCACGCAGGTCACGGTGCCGCTGGCGTTTCCCGACGGCTACTCCACAACCGCCCGGGTGTTCACCTTCAAGGGCCTGGTGGACGGTAGGGAGCATTTGGCCCTCGGCCTCGGTGACTGGGCCGGTGCCCTGGACCGGCTCGCGGTCGGGGGAGAGGCGCCGCTGGTGCGTCCGCACAGCGAGTGCCTGACCGGCGACGTGTTCGGCAGCGAACGCTGCGACTGCGGCCCCCAACTGCGCGAGGCGGTGCAGCGGATCGCCGAGACCGGTGGGTTCCTGCTCTACCTGCGGCAGGAGGGCCGTGGCATCGGCCTGTACGCCAAACTGGACGCGTACGCGTTGCAGGACGCCGGGTTGGACACCTACCAGGCCAACGTCGCGCTGGGCCGGGGCGAGGACGAGCGGGACTACACGGCCGCCGCGCAGATGCTGGCCACATTGGGCGTGCCGCGGGTCCGACTGCTCAGCAGCAACCCGGACAAGGAAGACCAGTTGACCCGGCTGGGCGTGGACGTGGTCGAACGGATCCTCACCAGCGTCTTCCTGTCGCCGGCCAACGCCGAGTACCTGGCGGCCAAGGCGGCCAAGGCGGCGGAGATCGAGGCGGCGGACGCGCTCGCGGGTCGCACTCCTGAGCAGCCCCGATGAGTTGCCGGCCGGAGCCGACGCGGCCGTACGTGCTGCTGAGCTGCGCCGCCTCCATCGACGGGTACATCGACGACGCCACCGAGCAGCGGTTACTGCTCTCCAACGACGAGGACCTGGACCGCGTCGACGCGGTCCGCGCCAGCTGCGACGCCATCCTGGTCGGCGCCGGCACCGTCCGGCGCGACGACCCGCGGCTGCTGGTGCGCTCCCCGAGCCGTCGGGCCGAGCGGGTCGCGGCCGGTCGACAGGCCTCGCCCACCAAGGTCACGCTGACCGCCCAGGGCGACCTCGACCCGACCGCGCGCTTCTTCACCGCCGGTGATTCGGTGCGGCTCGTCTACTGCGCCACCGGCGCGCTGGAGAAGACCGAGGAGCGGGTCGGCCGACTGGCCACAGTGGTCGACGCGGGTGAGCCCGTCGACCCGGGGTGGCTGCTGAGCGACCTGGCCGCGCGGGGTGTGCGGCGGTTGATGGTGGAGGGCGGCGGGACGGTGCACGCCCAGTTCCTCGCCGCCGGTCTCGCCGACGAACTGCACCTGGTGGTCGCCCCGTTCTTCGTCGGCGACGGCCGTGCGCCCCGGTTCGTCGGCGAGGGTCGCTTCCCCTGGCACCCGGGTCGCCGCGCCCGCCTGGCCGAGGCTCGCCAGATCGGCGACGTGGTCCTGCTCCGCTACGCCCTCTCCGAGCGCTGCCCGGCCGACTGATCGGGGCCCGCGCGCTGTGCCGCCGCGCTCTGCCGCGAGCCGTCGATTGGTTATTCTGTCGACGGCGGTGCCGGTGCCCGGACAGAATCCCCGGATGTCCGTTTCGCCGCTGGCCCTTCTGCGCTGGCAGTTCGACCTGACCTGGTCGCTGTTCGAGTACCACCTCGAGCGACTCGACGCGGCTGACGCCCTCTGGGAGCCGGCCGCCCACTGCTGGTCGGTGCGGCAGGGCGTCGACGGCACCTGGGTTCCGGACTGGGCCGACACCGAACCCGACCCGGTCCCGGTGCCGACGATCGGTTGGCTCACCTGGCACGTCGGCTGGTGGTGGACCGTGGCGATGGACCATCTGCGGGGGGTGCCCGCGCCCGACCGCACGGCCGTCACCTGGCCGGGCCCGGGCGAGCCGACTGTGACCTGGCTGCGTGACCTGCGCACCGAGTGGCTGGGTCTGCTCGACCAGCTCAGCGAGCGTGACCTCGACCGCACCGCGACCTTCCCCTGGCCGGACGGGACCGACCACACCGTCACGCACACGATTGGCTGGGTCAACGCCGAGCTGATGAAGAACGTCGCGGAGATCGGCCAGCTCCGGCTGATGCGCGCGGCACAGCAGTCTCGACGGTGATGCGCGGATCCTGGTCGATAGGGTGGCGGGCGTGCCCGGACTGGTGAAGATCACTGAACACAACGTGGAAGCCGCCTGCCGGTTGCAGGTGCGACCCGACCAGGAGAAGTACTCGTCCCCGGTCGCCTGGTCCCTTGCCGAGGCGTACGCGCAGCCCGACATCGCCTGGCCACGTCTGATCGTGGAGGGTGATGAGATCGTCGGCTTCCTGATGGGCTTCTTCGACATCGAGTGGGACCGACCGGACGACCGGCGCTCGGGCCTGTGGCGGCTGAACATCGCCGCCGAGCAACAGGGCCGGGGGTACGGCCGCTTCGCGGTGGACGCCGTTCGTGCGGAGGCCCGCAGCCGAGGGCACGACCAGATCTACACGACCTGGGAATCGGGGGAGGACGGCCCGGAGGGGTTCTATCTCACCCTCGGATTCCGTCCGACCGGGGAGACCAGCGGAGGTCAGATCGTCGCCGTCCGGTCCGTCCACTGACCAGGCGGCATCACCTCGGTTGTTCGACGGCCTGGCCGCGCTCGGCGGGCGCCACAGTGGTGCCTGCCGCCCTCATTTCGAGGGGCACCGCGTCGGACCTGTCCCGCGTAGGCTCCCAGCCGCGCAAAGACAACCTACGGGGGATCGGTCGACATGACGAAGAACAGCCTTAGCCGCCGCGCTCTGCTCTACGGCACGCCGGTGCTGGCGGGAGCTGCGGCGCTGACCGCCGCTGAGCCGGCGATGGCGGCGGGTTCCGACACCTCGGTGGTGTCGCCGAAAGACTATGGCGCGGTTGGTGACGGCGTCACGGACGACACCGCGGCTGTGCAGCGGTGCCTGTCGCAGGGCCGGGCCGTGGACTTCGGCGGCCCGGGCAACGTCTACCTGATCACGAACACGCTCACGGTCTACCAGGCCACACCGCAGATATTGCGAGGCCACGGTGCCACCATCAAGGCGGGTGCCGCAGTCAACCTGATGCGTCTGGGCAGGGCGCGCCACTCGCTCGACGGCCTCAACTTCGACGGAACAAGCCAGCCGGGTGGCGTCGGTGTGATCATCGAGGGTGACGCTCAGTACAGCTCCATCGTCAACTGTCGGTTCACGAACATCGGCGGCTCCGGCGTGTCCGTCTCTTCGGGCGCGCACCATGTCACAGTCGCCGGCTGCTTCTTCGACCACTGCGGGCACGGCTCCACGGTGGCCGACAACAACTATCGCAGCTCGATCTACGTCGCCGATGCCGACTTCTGCGTTGTCACCGACAACCGCGTCCTCAATTGCAACTGGGGCATCATCTTCCGCGGCGATTCGGCCGCGGTTGGCATCAACTTCTATACCTGTCAGTCCAACGTCATCACCGCGGTCAGTCCGCCCGTTGCGATTTCGCAGGGCATCTCGAACCGCTACGGCCGCAACGGCAAGATTGCCGGCAACACGGTCATCGGCTTCGACGACAACAGCATCGACTGCTGGGGTTGTAACACGACCATCATCGCCGGCAACAGCACCAAGGGCGGCAAGGACGGCGTCTTCGTCGGCGACCCGTCCAGCTCCAACATCGTCGTCAACGGCAACACCTTCAACGGGCCCCAGCGCGGGGTGCGAGTTTTCAGCCAGGAGACGGTGACTCCAGCCCTGGTCATCGGGGTCACCATCGTCGGCAACACCATCACCCAGCCCACCGACGGCGGCGTCCTGATCTCCCGGAACAACCTCTCCCAGGTCACCGGGATCACAGTGTCCGACAACGACATCCACGTAACGGGCGCGGGCAGCTACGGAGTGAAGGTGGTCAACGCCGAGTTGGTGCGCGTGCTGGGAAACCGGATCTACCGACCGCTCCAGCAGGGCATCCACCTGAGCGGCGTCGACATCACCGAGGTCGCGCACAACACGGTTTCCGACGCCGGTTACCAGACGCCCAACACCTACAGCGCCATCGACATTGTCGGCTCGAACCGAGTCACCGCCCGCGACAACGTCGCCTACGGCAATGCGAAGCATGCGGTCGCGATCAACAGCGGGGCGGGTATGACGGTCACCGGCACACGATGGCGCTCGCTGGGTGCCGGCGGCATCAGCAACGGGGCGACCGGCACGGTACTCGCCGACAACGTTCAGCTTTGACGTGACGCCCCCGCCCGAGCGCGGCGACGTGCTCCGGCGGTCGGTAGGTCAACCGCCGCGCTGAGCGGTGCGGGCTGTCGCGCCGATCTCCCGCCGTCCCGCGGACGTCAACCGTCCTGACGGCTGCGACTGCGACTGCGACTGACCGAGTGATCAGCAGCGCTGCGGGGGCTGCGTACGATGCGGGGTCGAGTTCCCCTCGTCGCGGCGGAGGTATCGGGCAATGGCAGGCCAGCACGAGGGTTTCGCACTCGGTGTCGACCTCGGTACGTCCAACACGGTCGCGGTGCTGCGCTGGCCGGACGGGCGGACCCGTCCGCTGCTGATGGACGGTCAACCACTC